>JBAXJZ010000028.1:0-16825 GCA_037137595.1 Burkholderiales bacterium
CCGCGAAGCGGCGCGCCCGCGCCGGGCAGGCCGCGGCCTGACCCTCCGACACCATCGCATCACGCAGGCATCAGGGAGAACGACGATGAGCGAGAAGGAACTTCCCCTCTGGGAGGTGTTCGTGCGCAGCAAGCAGGGCCTGGACCACAAGCACTGCGGCAGCCTGCACGCGGCCGATGCGCAGATGGCGCTGCGGATGGCGCGCGACGTCTACACGCGGCGGATGGAGGGCGTGAGCATCTGGGTCGTGCCCTCGGCGGCGATCACCGCGTCCGCGCCCGAGGACAAGGCGGTGGACTTCGATCCGGCGGCCGACAAGATCTATCGGCATCCGACGTTCTACGAACTGCCGGACGAAGTGAAGCACATGTGATGGACACCCCCGACTTCCACCTCCAGTACCTCCTCCGCCTCGCCGACACCGCCCTCGTCCACGGCCAGCGTCTCGCCGAGTGGTGCGGCCACGGTCCGATGCTCGAGGAGGACATCGCGCTCACCAACATCTCGCTCGACCTGATCGGTCAGGCGCGGCTGCTGCTGACGCATGCCGGCGCGCTCGAGGGTCGGGGCCGCGACGAGGACGCGCTCGCCTACTTCCGGGACGAGGCGGACTTCCGCAACTGGACGATCGCCGAACTGCCCAACGGCGAGGCCGCGCACGACGACTACGCGGTCACCGTGGCGCGCAGCCTGCTGATCGCCGCGCTCGCGGTGCCGCTGTACGAGGCGCTCGCCGCCTCGACCGACGCCACGCTCGCGCAGATCGCGGCGAAGTCCGTGAAGGAGGCCCGCGCGCACCTGCGCCACGCGTCCGAGTGGATGGTCCGCTTCGGCGACGGCACCGACGCTTCGCACGCGCGCGCGCAGTCGGCGCTCGAGCGGCTCTGGCCCTACACCAACGAGCTCTGGGCCACCGACGAGGTCGAGCGCCGCGCGGCCGAGGCCGGCATCGGTCCGGTGATCGCCACGCTCAAGCCGGCCTGGGACGCGACGATCGACGCGGTGCTCGCCGAGGCCACGCTGACGCGCCCGGCCGACACGGCCTTCGTCTCGAACGGCAAGCTCGGCGTCCACAGCGAGCACATGGGCTACCTGCTGGCCGAGATGCAGACGCTCGCCCGGCAGCATCCCGGCGCGACCTGGTGAATCCGCTCGACGTCGACCGGCTCGCGCGGGCCCGCGCCTGCGCGGCCGCGGTGCCGGACCCGGAGATCCCGGTGGTCACGCTGGCGGACCTCGGCATCCTGCGCGACGTCCGCGACGAGGGCGGTCGCGTGGTGGTTGAGCTGACGCCCACCTACACCGGCTGCCCGGCCACCCAGGTGATCGCCGACGACGTGCGGCGCGCGCTCGCCGAATCCGGCGAGCCCGATGCCGAGGTGCGCACCGTGCTGTCGCCGCCGTGGACCACCGACTGGATCAGCGCCGACGGGCGCCGCAAGCTCCGCGAGTACGGCATCGCGCCGCCGGGCGGGAACGCGCCCGCGGGCGGCGCGACGGTGCTGCGGTTCGTGCCGCGCGGCACGCCGCGCACGGCGGCCGCCGCGCCCGCGGCCCCGGTCGCCGAGTCGATCGCCTGCCCCCGCTGCGGCTCGACCGACGTCGAGCGACTGTCCGAATACGGCTCCACGCCCTGCAAGGCGCTGTGGCGCTGCATCGCGTGCCGCGAGCCCTTCGACTACTTCAAGCCCTACTGAGTCCCCACGGAGCGAGCCATGGCCGTCCCGCAATTCCACCGGCTGACCGTCCGCGACGTGCGGCCCGAGACCGCCGACGCGATCACCGTCGCCTTCGACGTGCCGCCCGCGCTGCGCGAGGCCTACCGCTTCCGCCACGGCCAGTTCCTGACGCTGCGCGAGACGATCGACGGCGAGGACGTGCGGCGTTCGTACTCGGTCTGCGTCGGCGTACCCGCCTACGAGGGGCGCGGCGAGCTGCGGGTGGCGATCAAGCGGGTGGCCGGCGGCCGCTTCTCGAACTGGGCGGCCGAGTCGCTGAAGCCCGGCCGCGAGATCGACGTGATGACGCCGGACGGGCGCTTCACCACCGAGCTCGATCCGGCCCGCGCGCGGCACTACGCCGGCTTCGCCGGCGGCTCGGGCATCACGCCGATGCTGTCGCTGATCGAGACCGCGCTGTCGACCGAGCCGCGCAGCCGGTTCACGCTGGTCTACGGCAACCGGACCGTGTCGTCGATCATGTTCCTCGAGCGGCTGGAGGAACTGAAGAACACCTACATGGACCGGCTGCGGCTGGTGCACGTGCTCTCCGACGAGCCGCAGGAGGTGGAACTGCTGTCGGGCCTGCTCGACGCGCCGCGCTGCCGCACGCTGCTGGCCACGGTGCTGGCCGACGACGCGATCGACGAGGCCTTCATCTGCGGACCGGCCCCGATGATGGACGCGGCCGAGACCGCGCTGCTCGAGGCGGGCGTGGCGCGCGAGCGGATCCACGTCGAGCGCTTCGGCACGCCGGCGCCCACGGGCGCGCCGAAGACCGTGGCGGCCGACGGCCCGTCGGCGAAGGTGGTGATGATCGTCGACGGCAAGGAGCGCCACCTGCGCGTGCCGTTCGAGGGGCAGGCGATCCTCGACGCCGGGCTCGCGGCCGGCGCCTCGCTGCCCTACGCGTGCAAGGGCGGCGTCTGCTGCACCTGCCGCGCCAAGGTGCTCGAGGGCGAGGTGCGGATGGACAAGAACTACACCCTCGAGCCGCACGAGGTGGCCCAGGGCTTCGTGCTGACCTGCCAGGCCCATCCGGTCAGCGAGCGGGTGGTCGTCAGCTACGACGAGCGCTGAGCCGGTGGCCCGACCGAAGGCCGCCGACTACGACGACCAGCGCGACCGGATCCTCGCGCTGGCCACCGCGGCGTTCGCCGAGCTCGGCTACCCGAGCGCGTCGATGGCGCAGCTCGCGTCGGCCTGCGGCACGTCGAAGGCGCGCCTCTACCACTACTTTCCCAGCAAGGAATCGCTGCTGTTCGAGTCGCTGGACCGCTACACGCGGCGGCTGCTCGAGCGGGTCGAGGCGGTCCGCGCGCGCGGCCTGCCGCCGCGCGAGGAGCTGGCCGAGCTGGTGCGCGCGCTGATGGCCGAGTACCGCGACTCGCGCGAGCGGCACGTCGCGCTGCTCAACGACGTGAAGTTCCTCGCGCCCGAGCAGCGCGACCGGGTGCGTGCCCAGCAGCGCGCGGTGGTCGACGCGGTGGCCGACACGGTGCAGCGCGTCGCGCCCGGCCGCTTCGCGCCGGCCGAGCGCAAGCCCGCGGTGATGGCGCTGTTCGGCATGATCAACTTCACCTTCGCGTGGCTGCGGCCGGACGGGCCGGTGAGCCACGAACGCTACGCCGAGCTGGTGATCGACCTCTGGGAACGGGGCGGCGGCTCGCCCGCGGCTCAGGCGGCGGCGCGGTCCGCGACGGCGCCGGGGCGCGAGGGCGCGTCGCTCGATGCGGCCGCGGACTGACGCTCGCGCAGCCGCGCGCCGAACGGCGAGTCGATGATCCGCAGCTTCTGACGGCCGCCGCGGGGGATCGCGTCGACCCGCTGGAGCGTGACCGCCACGCCGTCGCCGATCCGTTCCCGCACCGCCTCGGCGAAGCGCCGCGCCCGCTCCTCGGTGTAGTCGGCGTCGGGCACGGCGAGCAGGGTCACGTGATCGAGCGCGTCCTGGCGGAACTGGCACTCGCGGAACGGCGGAACCAGTTCGTCCATCGCCCACTCGAGGTGGTTGATCGCGACGTAGCGCCCCGAGGGCGTGACGATCATGTCCGCGTCGCGCCCGACGACGTCCTCGACCGCGGCGCCGTACGGCCAGCTCGACGCCGAGGACGGGTCGCGCGAGAGGATCGCGTAGTCGCCGGTCCGGTAGCGGACCAGCAGGCCGGCGCGGTTGTTGAAGCCGGTGCCGATGATCTCGCGCACGCCCGAACCGTCGACCTGCGGCCCGAACTCGACGTGGGCGTAGTCGGGCACGACGGAGTAGCCGCCGTGTCCGAACTCCTGGAACAGCGCGACCGTCTCGGCCATTCCGTAGTGCGCGTGGGTCGGGCAGCCGAGACCGGCCTCGATGCGGCGGCGCTGGCCGGGCATCGGCCGCTCGGACGCGAGGAACACGCCGCGCAGCGACAGCTGGCCGCGCAGTTCCGGCGTGGATTCGACCACCAGCGCGAGCCGGTCGGCGAGCGACGCGTAGGTGTGCAGGAACGCGATCCGCCGATCGCGCAGCACCCGACCGTAGCGCAGCAGCCGACCGTCGTCGAGGTCGAAGGGCGAGAACCGCGTCACGCGCGGCGGTTCCCAGCGGACGTCGCGCCGCGGGCGCTCCACCGATCCGGTGAGGAAGGCGATGCGGTCGCGCAGGTAGGACTTGCCCCAGTGCCGCCAGTACCGGTGGAAGAACGCGCGTTCGAGCAGCACGCCCTCGAAGGTGGTGGACAGGCTGAACATCCGGCCGGTGCTGCCGCTGGTCTTGATGCTCAGCAGCGCGTCGCGCGCGGTCGCGTCGGGGATCAGCGCGTCGGCATGCGCGCGCAGATCGTCCTTCGACGTGAAGGGCAGCGCCGCGAGGTCGGCCTCGGACTGGATCTGGCTGAGCACGACGCCGTGCTCGGCCCAGGTGCGCCGGTAGAACGGCACGTGGGTGCCGCAGAAGCGCAGGGTCGCGAGCAGCCGTTCGGTGCGGAACGCGTGCATCCGCTCGGCGCTCCACTCCATGCGGGCCGTGAGTTCGCGGTCCAGGCGCAGCAGGGCCGGCGCGCTCGCGGCCACGCGGAGCTTGGTCAGCAGGTCCATCGTCCGGGCGTCCGCGTGCCCGCGCCGATCAGGCGGACGCCGCGGCCGCGCGGTCGATGCGCGACCACACCCGCATCGACGCCACGACGTAGACGGCGAACAGCGCGACCAGGCTCCACAGCATCACGTACTGCGGCACCCCGAGACGCCATCCGGCCAGGCCCGCCAGGCCGAACGCGATCGCGGCGACGTGCAGCAGCAGGACGGCCCGCCCCGGCGACAGGCCGAGTTCGAGCAGCAGGTGGTGCAGGTGGCGGCGGTCGGGCGTCATCGGCGTCACGCCGCAGAGCACGCGCCGGACGATGCAGCCGAGCGTGTCGATCAGCGGGATGGCGACGAACCAGACGGCGGTGACCGGCGGCAGCCCGTGGTCGCCGAAGGCGCCGCTCGCGTAGACGAGCAGCGCGCCGACCAGGAAGCCGATCGCCATGCTGCCGCCGTCGCCGAGGAACATCGACGCCCGCGAGCGCCAGGGCGCACGCAGGTTGAACAGCAGGAAGGAGAGCATCGCGCCGACCGCGATCGCGGCGACTTCGGCGGCCTCGGACGCGGCCTCCGTGCGGCCGTGCGACGGGTCGCCCGCGATCATCAGGAAGGCCGCCAGCGTGAAGGCCGCAGCGATCGCCGCCAGCCCGGCCGCGAGGCCGTCGAGGCCGTCCGAGAGGTTGATCGCGTTGGTCACGCCGACGATGCCCACGATCGTCAGCGGCACGGCCAGCACGCCGATGGGCAGCGCGAACGGGCCGAACACGCCGTCGAGGTTCGACAGCATCACGTCGCCGGTCAGCACGAAGACCAGCGTCGCGACGCACTGCGCGAAGAAGCGGTAGCGCGCGCGCAGCGGAAAGCGGTCGTCGATGAAGCCCACGACCGCGACCATCCCGGCGCCCGCCCAGAAGTGGACCGCGTGGACCGCGTCGGGCCGCACGAGCATCAGCGCGACGAACATGCTCACCGCGATCAGCAGGCCGCCGGCGAGCGGTACCGCGCCTTCGTGGCGCTTGCGCTCGGTGGGTCGGTCCATCCAGCCCATCTGACGGCACAGCACGATCATCGCGGGCGCGATGAGGACGCCGGTGGCGAAGGCGGCGAGGGCGAGAACCGGACCGGATCCGGCCCAGGCCAGGGAGGTGGAGAACATCGGCGCTCCTGTCTGGAGCGACGGATCGTATTGACACCTCCGGCGCGCGAATGCGCCAAATGTCACGCGTCGGCCAAGATCGGCCATTCGGCGGTCGCGCCGCCATC
Organism: Burkholderiales bacterium; assembly: GCA_037137595.1. Lineage (GTDB taxonomy): Bacteria > Pseudomonadota > Gammaproteobacteria > Burkholderiales > Burkholderiaceae_E > UBA4615. The sequence continues at coordinate 6,042 of JBAXJZ010000028.1, forward strand.
GATCGCCCCGCTCCATCGCGCGTGACCGTGAAGTCCTACGCTGAACCTGCGCGGGTCGGCCGGCTACAGTCGGCGCACTCCTCGATCCGGCCGACACGGCCCGCTCCCACTCGGACACACTCGGGATGAACACACCGAAGCAGGGCTCGCGTTTCCACGCGTCGAACGCCGCCAACGACGGCGGCGTCGCACGCGGTCTCGCCCGCCTCGCGCTGCGATCGACGCCGCCGCTGATGGCGCACGCCCGCACGGTGCTGGCCCGCAAGACGCTGTTCGCCGGCGTCGCGGCCGCGACCTTCGTGCCGCTGGCGGCGTGGGTGCTGACGATGACCCCGATCTATCGCGCCACCTCGACGGTGCTGGTCGAGGCCGCGCGCGCGAAGGCGGTCGCGATCGACGAGGTCTACGGCGCGGCGACCGGCAACCGCGAGTACTTCCAGACGCAGGCCGAGTTCCTGAAGTCGCGCGACGTGGCCGCGCGCGTGGTCCGCGACCTGCGGCTCGACGAACATCCGGCCTTCGACCCGCGGCAGCGGGCCCCGGGCCTGGTCGCACAGGTGAAGGCGCTCGTGCCGGGCCTGCCCGCGCCACGCGTGCCGTCCGACGAGGAGGTCGAGGCGCAGGCGGTCTCGCGTGTCCAGGCCGACCTCGACGTGTCGCCGGTGCGGATGAGCCAGCTGATCCAGGTGAGCTACGAGTCGCCCGACCCGACGCTCGCCCGCGACGTCGCGAACGCCACCGCCGAGGCCTACATCCGCGCCGAGCTCGACGCGCGGCTGCGCATGACGCAGACGGCGGTGAGCTGGCTGAACGGCCAGCTGGATTCGCTGCGCCAGAAGGTCGATGCGTCGGAGCGCAAGCTGCAGGCCTACCGCGACGCCACCGGCCTGGTCGGCAGCCGTACGGCCCCCGACGCGGGCAACGCGAGGCAGCTCGAGGAGGTGGCCCAGCGGCTCGTGCAGGCGCGTATCGAGCGCTCGCAGCTCGAGCAGGTGGTCGGCCAGCTCGGGACGGGCACGCCCGACCGCTTCGAGGTCCCGGCGGTGTTCAACAACGCGTCGGTGGCCCGCGCCCGCGAGGCCGAGGCGGTGGCCGAGCGCAAGCTCGCCGAGCTCAAGGACCGGGTGGGTCCCGCGCATCCGCAGTACGCGGCGGCGCAGTCCGAGCTCGAGGCCGCGCAGCGCGACACCCGGCGGCAGGCCGAGGCGGTCATTGCGAGCCTGCGCAAGGAGTTCCAGACCGCGCGGGCGACCGAGCAGGCGCTCGAGGCCTCGCTGTCGCGCTCGCGCGGCGCGATCCGCGACACCACGCGCAAGGAGGTCGAGCTCGAGGCCCTCGAGCGCGAGGCCGCGAGCGACCGGCAGCTCTACCAGACCTTCCTCGCACGGGTGAAGGAGACCTCGGCGACCTCGGATTTCCGCTCGCCGGTGGCGCGCGTGATCGACCCGGCGATCGTGCCCGGATCGCCGGTCCGCCCGGCGCGCATGCCGCTGCTGGCGCTCTCGCTGCTGGTGAGCCTGGCGCTCGGCGCGGCCGCGGCGATCTACCGCGAGCGCAGCCGGATGGTGCTGAAGACGAGCGACGACGTCGAGCGGCTGCTGGACGTGCCGCTGCTCACCGCGATGCCGGTCGTGTCGGCGCCGGCGGCCTCGGCGGCGAAGGGCCTGGCCCGCGCGCGCGCGATGCTGCGCGAGCCCGGCTACGGCGAGGCGGTCCGCACCGCCGTCACCGGCGTGCAGCTGGCGCTGGCCGACGTCCAGCACGCGGTCGTCGCGGTGACCTCGTCGGTGCCGGGCGAGGGCAAGTCGACCTTCGCGGTGGCGTTCGCGCTCGAGCAGTCGCGCACCCGGCGCGTGCTGCTGATCGACGCCGACCTGCGACGCCCGAGCATCGCCACCATGCTCGGCATGCCGGGCAAGCTGCCGGGCGTGCGCGAGCTGGTCCGCGGCCGCACCGTCGGCGAATGCATCCACCGGATCCCGGAGACGCAGCTCGACGTGCTGCCGTCGGCACGTCGCTCGCAGAACGCGCTCGACCTGCTCGCGCACCCGCGCTTCCCGCAGGCGCTGCGCGACCTGCGCCGCTACTACGACCTGATCGTCATCGACACGCCGCCGGTCGAGCTGTTCTCCGACGCGCTGCTGATCGCGCGCCAGGCCGACGGCATCGCCTACGTCGCCCGCGCCGCCGAGACCCCGGTCGCGATGGTCGAGCGCGGGCTCGCACGGCTGCGCGGCGCGGACGCGCCGCTGCTCGGCGTGGTGATGAACGCCCACGACTTCACCCGCGCCGGCCGCTACTACGGCGAGACCGCCGCGCAGGCCCAGTACGACTACGCCACGAGGGCCGCGGCGTGACCCCGCAGACCCGGTGATGCCGGTCCTCGTGCCCGGGGCGGCGATCCTCGCCGCGTTCTCGTGCCTCGTCGTCGCGAACGCCGGGCCGGCGCGCCTCGCGTCCTGGTGGCCGGTCGCCGTGCTCTGCCTCGCGGGCGCGACGCTGTTCGGCCGCTACGTGCTGACCCGGCTGCGCGACGAACCCCAGGCGCTGTTCTTCGACGGCTCGATCTACCTCGCGTTCGCCGCGTCGGTGTACTTCTGCGGCGGGCCGCTGATCTATGTGCTGGCCTCGGAGGAGGTGCGCGCCTACACGATGGCCGAACGGCCGGTCGATCCGCACACCGCGTTCTCGATCACCGCGATGAACCTGCTCGGCGCGATGCTCACGCTGCGTCTGTTCAACGCGCTGCAGTGGCGCCCGATCGCCGAGGCGGCCCGCTCCGCGTCGCACGAACTGGCCCGCGTGCCCGCGTCGCGGCTGCTCGCGGCGGTGGCGATCGCCGGCTTCTCGGCGAAGTTCCTGTCGGTCGTGCCCTACGAGGTGCTGCTGACCTCGCGGCCGCCGTCGGCGCCCGAGCGCGAGCTCGCCCGGCTGCCCGCGGTGGTGGTGATGGTGCTGTGGTCGCTGGTGACGGCGCGTCGGCCGGGGGCGCTGCCGCTGGCGCTGCTGGCGGCCGGCGTCGAGATCGTCACCGCGGGCCTGATGTTCAACAAGACCGACCTGCTGGCCACCGTGATCGCCGCCACGCTGGGCGCGTTCATGGGCTGCCGCCGTCTCGGCGTGCTGGTGATCGGCGGACTGATCGGCGTGACGCTGTTCTCCTTCACCTCGCCGTACGTGACCTTCGGCCGCGACCGACTCACGCACCTCAACAACGGCGAGGGCCAGGCGCCCGCGACCCTGTCGGAACGCGCGCGGATCCTGCAGGACTACTCGCGCTTCGCGTCCGACGGCAGCTACCGGGTGCCCGGCGAGACCTGGCAGCGGCTCAACTACCTGCCCGACCAGGCGCACGCGATGCGCTTCTACGACCGCGGCAACGGCGGCAGGGACGCCGAGCTCGTGAAGTGGCTGGTGGTGCCGCGGCTGCTGGTGCCGTCCAAGCCGGTGATGAGCACCGCGGGCATCGACCTGCACGAGAAGATCGACGGGCACCGGCTGTCGTCGACCGGCATCGGCGTCTTCGTCGACGGCTACTACAACGCGGGCTGGGTCGGGTTCTGCGCCGCGATCCTGATCGTCGGATTCGCGTTGCGCCTGGTCTCCGAGATCGCCTGGGGCGTACTCGAGGGCGAGTCGCTGCTGATGTACCCGCTGATGTTCGTCGCCGTGATGATGGGGCTGCGCATCGACGGCTGGCTGCTCGTCGACTACGTCGGGCAGGCGATCGTCGCCGCCGGGCTGCTGGTCGGCTTCCTGGGGATCGCGTCGGTGCTGCGTCCGAGGCTCGCGCATGCGTGACCGCTTCGGTCCGTCGTCGGCGCTCTGGATCCCGCTGCTCGCCGGGGTCGAGGCGGTGCTCGGCCTGGTCGGCTTCCGCCTGGTCGGCGAGGCGCTCGGGCCGGCCGGCTACGGCGCGGGCATGCTCTGGTACGGCGTGGCGCTGGTCTTCGTCTCGACGCTCGCGGTGCCGGTGTCGCAGGCGGTGGCCCGCTTCGCCCATGCCGCCGCGTACCGCGACCGTCCGGGCGAGCTGCTCGGCGCGTCGCTCGCGATCGTGGCCGGCTCTGTGCCGCTGGTCGCCTTGGGCGGCGCCATCGCGGGCCGGCTGATCGAGCACACCGGCTCCGACGCCGCGCCGGTCCATGTCGCGCTGCTCGTGCCGGCCTTCGTCGGCGAGGCGCTGCATGCGGTGGCCGCCGGCTGGCTGACCATCCAGCGCCGGTTCCGCAGCGCCTTCTTCGTTGCGGTGCTCGACGGCCTCACCCGCTTCACCCTCGTGCTGGGGCTGCACCAGGCGGGCTGCGCGCCCGAGATCGCGCTGCTCGGCGGCTACGCCGGGGGCGCGCTGATCGGCGCCGGGTTCGGCCTGTGGCGCGCCGCGGCCGGAGCCTCGCCCACGCGGCCGTCGCGGGCCTGCCTCGGGCAGATCGGCGCCTATGTCGCCCCGCTCGCCGCCAGCGGTGCACTGGGCTGGTCGGCCGCCAACGCCGACCGCTACATCGTCGGCCTGAAGGCGCCGCTGGCGACCGTCGGCGCCTACGTCGCCGGCGTCGCGCTCGGCGGCCGCTGCGCGCTGCTCGCCGGCTCGATGACCGAGACCTGGTTCCGGCCCGCCGTCTACGAGGCGATCGAGCACGGCGACGACGCCGCGCTGCGCCGCGCGCTCGTGCGCTGGGCGATGACGCTGGCGGCGCTGCTCGCGGCCGGCAACCTGCTGCTCGCGCTGCTGCTCGACCCGGTGATCACGGTGCTGTTCCCGGCCGAGTTCCGGGGATCGGCACGCGAGGTGCTGCCGCTGGCCCTGCTGGGCTTCTCGATCCACGCGCTCGCCTTCGTGCCGGTCCGCGTGCTCTACGCGCTCGGGCGCACCGGCTGGGTCGGCGCGCTCGACGTGGGCACGACCGCAGCGCTGCTCGCCGGCCTGGCCACCGTGCCGGCCTCCTTCGGCCTGCCCGGCTTCGCCGGCTGCATCGTCGCGGCCAACGTGCTGCGCCTGGTCGTCGCGACCCTCGTCGCGCGCCGCTCGCTCGACCGGCGCGAGCCGGCGGGCGCGGCCGCACCCGCCTGAGCCCGACATGTCGCCCGCGCTCATCGCCCCGCTCGCCTTCGTCCTCGTGTCCCTCTATTCGGGGCGTGTGCTGCGTCAGCCCTTCGACGACGAGGTCTACACGCTGAACCTCGTCGACGGCGCGTCGGTGGGCGAGATCTCGCGCGCGGCGGTCACCGGCCTGGACGTCCATCCGCTCGGCGCCTACGTGCCGTTCGCGCTGCTGCGCGCGCTCGGCCTGCCCGACTGGGGCCTGCACGCGGCGAGCCTCCTCGTCTCGGCCGCGGCCGCCGCGCTCGCCGCCGCGATCGTGATGCGGCTGGCCGAGCGGCTGCTCGGCCGGTCGCCGTCGGCGGCCGAAGGCACGCTGCTCGCGCTCGCGACCGGACTCGCCCCGCTGCTCGTCGCGCAGGGCGACGTGCTGCGCTGGTACCCGCTGTTCGCGCTGCTGACGCTCGCCTCGGTGACGCTGCTGCTGCGCGGCGCGCACCGCACCGCGGGGCTGCTGCTCGGCGCGAGCGCGTCGGTCAACGTGATCGGCTTCGTCGACTTCGCCGCGCTCGCGCTGGTCGTGGCGACCTGCCCCCGCGAGGGCGGCCTGCGCCGTGCGCTCGCGATGCTGCCTCCGTTCGCGGTGGCCGCGCTGCCGGGCGCGATCAACCTCGCGGTCGTGCTCCACAAGGGCATGGGCGCCGACAACCTGGTGTCGCTGCCCAGGGCGGTCACGCTGATGGTCACCGGCTTCGTCGGCGGCCAGTCGCTCGGTCTCGTGCAGTCGGTGCCGGTGACCGTCGCGCTGGCCGCGCTCGTCGTGCTCGCACGCCGGCAGGCGTGGCGGGCGGTCGCCGGCGACTTCGCATGGCGGCTCGTCGCCGCGCTGTTCGTGGTGGCGGTGGCGCTCACCCTCGCCGGCCTGTGGAAGCCGCGCAGCGTGATGTACCTCGCGCCGCTGTTCGCAGGGATGCTCGCCGCGATGCTGCTCGCCGCGCGCGATCTGCGCCCCGCGACCCGGTCGGCCGCGATCGCGGCGCTCGTGCTGGTCCAGCTCGTCGCGCTGCCGAACCTGCGCGGCAACGACACGCCGTACAAGCGCAGCACCACGGTGCCGGTGGAGAACGTCCTCGGCCTGCTCGAGGCCAACGGCGCGCAGCACGCGTCGATCTGGTCGATCGACCCCGCGATCGCGCGGGCCGCGCGCGGCCGGCTGCCGCAGGCCTGCGTCGCCGAGACGGACGAGCAGGCCGCACGCTGCCCGGAGACCGACCGCATCGTGCTCGTGCTCGGGCATTCGTCGAGCGACGGGCTGCACGACGCCTTCGTCGAGCGCGCCGCGCGCCGCCTCGGTCCCGACGCACGCCGCGTCGAGGTGCCGTTCGGCCTCGACGAGGAGGCGCCGCTGAAGTCCCGCCTGTCCGGCGTGCCGCTGTCGCGGTTCGTCACACGGGTGCTGCTGCTCGAACGCGCGACCGACGGCGGCGCCGCCGGCCCGCGCCCGGTCTCCACGGAACCCAGGGAGTGCTCCCGATGTGCGGCTTCGTAGGTCTGGCAGGTCGCGTCGACGCCGACGCGCTGCGCGAAGCGCTCGACGCGATCCGGCATCGCGGGCCCGACGACAGCGGACTCTTCGTCGACGCCGGGCGCGGCATCGCGCTCGGCCACGTCCGGCTGTCCATCCTCGATCCGACGCCGGCCGGCCACCAGCCGATGAGCGACGCCGAGGGTGCGGTCACGCTCGCCTACAACGGCGAGATCTACAACTTCGTCGAGCTGCGCGACACGCTGCGCGAGCGCGGCCACGTGTTCACCGGCGGCTCCGACACCGAGGTGCTGCTGCGGCTCTACCTCGAGCACGGCGAGGCGATGCTGCCGATGCTCAACGGCATCTTCGCGTTCGCGCTGTGGGACGCGCGGGACGGGTCGGTGCTGCTCGCCCGCGACGGCCTGGGCGTGAAGCCGCTGTACGTCGCCGAGACGCCGTCGGGCGTCGCCTTCGGCAGCGAGCTCAAGGGGGTCCGGCAGCTCGCGCGGCTGGAGACCGACCTCGACGCCGACGCGGTGCTGCGCTACCTCGGCTTCCTGCACGCCCCCGGCACCGGCACGCCGCTGCGCGCGATCACGCGGCTGGCCCCGGGGGAGAGCGTGCGCATCCGCGACGGCCGGATCGAGCGGCGCCACACCTGGTACACGCTGCCGCTGATGCGCCGCCAGGCCAGCGGTCTCGGCGCCGCCGAGGCGGTCGCCGAGACCGGACGCCTGCTGCGGCAGGCGGTGCGCCGGCAGCTGGTGTCGGACGCGCCGGTGGGCGCGTTCCTGTCAGGCGGGCTCGATTCGAGCTCGATCGTCGCGTTCGCGCGCGAGGCCCAGCCCGACATCCGATGCTTCACCATCGACACCCGCGCGCTGCGCGATCCCGGTGCGCCCGACGACCTGCCCTACGCGGTCGCGGTGGCGAAGCACCTGGGCGTTCGGCTGGAGACGGTGGTCGTCGAGGCGTCGACGATGGCGGCCGATCTCGAACTCATGATCTCGCAGCTCGACGAGCCGATCGCCGATCCGGCGGCGCTGCACGTCTTGCACATCAGCCGTGCCGCGCGGGAGCAGGGCATCAAGGTGCTGCTGTCGGGGGCGGGCGGCGACGACGTGTTCACCGGCTACCGCCGGCACCGCGCGCTCGGGCTCGAGCGCCTGTGGACCTGGCTGCCGGCGACGCAGCGGCGCTGGCTGGCGTCGGCCGCGTCGAGCTTCGGCACGCGCACCGCGCTGTCGCGCCGGCTGGCCAAGCTCGCGACCTCGATGCCGTTGACGGGCGACGACCGTCTGGTCCAGTACTTCCTCTGGGACGACGCGACGCACCTGTCGAGCCTGCTGTCCGCGGACTTCCGCGCGCGGGTCTCCGAGACCGCGCTGCGCGGTCCGATGCTCGACTACCTCCGCGGCTTCGACCGGCCCGCCGAGCCGCTCGAGCGGATGCTAGCGCTCGAGCAGCGCTTCTTCCTCGCCGACCACAACCTGCTCTACACCGACCGGATGTCGATGGCCGCCGGCGTCGAGGTGCGCGTGCCCTTCCTCGACCCGGACCTGATGGAGTTCGCCGCCGGCCTGCCGATGCGGCTGCTGCAGCACGGCCGCACCGGCAAGTGGGTGCTGAAGGAGGCGATGACGCCGTTCCTGCCGTCCGACGTCGTCCACCGTCCGAAGACCGGCTTCGGCGCGCCGCTGCGCCGCTGGATGCGCGAGGATCTGCGCGAGATGGCCGCCGACCTGCTGTCCGAGCCCAGCGTCCGCTCGCGCGGCATCTTCGACCCCGCCACCACCCGCCGGATGTTCCAGGAGCTCGACTCGGGCACCCGGGACACCGCCTACACGCTGTTCTCGATGCTGTGCATCGAGCTCTGGTGCCGCCGCTTCGTCGACCGATGACACCGACCGACCGCTCCCTGCGCCCCGCGTCCGCCGGCACGTCCGAGCCGCGGCGCATCGACGCCCCGCCGCGCGTGCTGCTGCTCACCGACTACTTCTGGCCGGCGAAGTACACCGGCGGCCCGGTCCGCGTGCTGACCAACACCGTGCGGGCGCTCGGCGACCGGATGCGGTTCCGCGTGCTGGCGAGCCACGCCGACGACGGCCCGAACCCGGCGATGGACGCGCTGCCGGCCGCACGCTGGACGCGCTTCGGGCGCGCGCGCGCGATGTACGTGCCGGGCACGGTCCGGGGCGCGCTGCTGGTCGCGCGGACCTGCGTGCGGGCGCGCGGCGACGTGATCTACCTGAACAGCATCTTCAGCCGTCCCTACTCGATGCTGCCGCTGCTGCTGAACCGCCTCGGCCTGCTGCGCGGGTCGGCGGTGGTGGTCGCGCCGCGCGGCGAGTTCGGCGCGGCGGCGCTGGCGATCAAGCCGCGGCGCAAGCGGGTCTACCTCGCGCTCGCGCGCGCGCTCGGGCTCTTCGAGGGCGTGCGCTTCCAGGTCACCTGCGACGGCGAGCGCGACGACCTCGCGCGCGTGCTGGGCGTGCACGCCGACCCGTCGTCGCTGGTGCCCGACCTCGGCCTGCTGCCCGACGGCGAGGCCGGGCCACGCGAGGGCGAGGACGGCGACGGCGCGCTGCGGGTGGTGTTCCTCGGCCGGATCGCGCGGATCAAGGGGCTGGCCGACGCGCTCGCCGCGCTGCGCGAGGTCCGGGCCCGGGTCGACTTCGACATCCACGGGCCGGTGAGCGAGCCCGACCACTGGCGCGACTGCGAGGCGGCGATCGGCCGGCTGCCGCCCAACGTGCGCGTGCGCTGGCACGGGCCCTGCGATCCGGCCGACGTGCACGCGCTGCTGCGCCGCTACGACCTCTTCTACTGCCCGACCCACGGCGAGAACTTCGGCCACGCGATCTTCGAGGCGCTGGGCAACGGGGTGCCGGTGCTGATCTCGGACCGCACCCCCTGGACCGGGGTCGGCGAGGCCGGCGCGGGCTGGGCGATCGATCCGTCCGACCACGCGGCGCAGGCGGCGGCCATCGAGCGGCTGGCGGCGACGCCGCCCGCCGAGCGGCTCGCCGCACGGCTCGCGGCGCGGAACTTCGCGCGCGAGTCGGTCGAGCGCTCGGGCGCGGCGCAGGCGCTCTTCGCGCTGCTGACCTCGGCGCGGGAGACCGCCCCGTCGCCGCGGCCGACGGCCCGACGGGTGACGGCGTGAGCGCGGTGCCGAACCTCCCCGCGCGGGGGGTCGCGCCGGTGGCGCGCGTCGCGCTGGTCGTCCAGGGGCTGGGCGAGACCGGCGGCGTCGACTCGGTCGCGCGCTTCCTGCTCGGGCAGATCAACCGCTCGGCCGGCTACCGCTGCACGCTCGCGGTCGGTCTGCCGATGTCGTCGCGTTCGCCGTCGTCGGTGCGGCTCGCGTCGCCGCGCAGCTGGGCGCTGTCGCCGGGCACCCGCGAGACCGAGTGGTGCGGCGTGCCTGCGGTGGAGATCGGCGCGATGGCCTCCGAGCTCGAGTTCCAGCGCTACCGGCCGCGCCCGGCGGTGGCGCGCGTGCTGCGCGACGTGGACATCGTGCAGGTCGTCTGCGGGTCGCCCGCGCCCGGCTACGCGCTGCGCGGCTGCGGCAAGCCGGTCGTGCTGCAGGTGGCGACCACGGTCGCGGCCGAGCGCGTGGCCGCGCTGCGCGCGGACACCGGGCCGCGCCGCGCGTGGAACCGCGCGATGACCGCGCTCACCGGCCGCCTCGAGCGCGCCGCGATCGCGATCGCCGACGCGGTGATGGTCGAGAACCCGCGGATGCTCGAGTTCGCGCGGACCGTCGAGCCCGACCCGGCGCGCATCGTCGAGTACGGCGTGCCGGGCGTCGACGTCTCGGTCTTCCGGCCCCACGACGACCCCGGCCGCCGCTTCGACGCGGCGCCCTACGTGCTCGGCGTCGGCCGGTTCGCCGATCCGCGCAAGAACGCGTCGATGCTGCTGCGGGGCGTGGCCGAGGCGCGGCGCCTCACCGGCGCGGACCTCAGGCTGGTGCTGGCCGGATCGACGGCGCCCGGCGAGGCCTTCCTCGAGGCCGCCCGCGGGCTCGGCATGGCCGACGCGATCACCGTGCACGTCGCGCCGTCGCAGGCGCAGCTGGCCGCGCTCTACCGCGATGCGAGCTGCTTCGCGCTGAGCTCGGACGAGGAAGGCTTCGGCATCGTGGTGACCGAGGCGATGGCCTCGGGCGTGCCGGTGGTCGCGACCCGCTGCGGCGGGCCCGAGGGC
>JBAXJZ010000029.1:0-16508 GCA_037137595.1 Burkholderiales bacterium
GCATCTCGGCCAGCCGGTTGCCCACGCAGCGGTGGATGCCGAAGCCGAACGACAGGTGCTGGCGCGCACGCGGCCGGTCGATGATCAGCCGCTCGGCGTCGGGAATCATCGCCTCGTCGCGGTTGCCCGACAGGTACCACATGATCACCTTGTCGCCCTTGCGGATCGTCTGTCCGCCGAGCTCGATGTCGGTGACGGCGGTGCGGCGCATGTGCGCGAGCGGGGTCTGCCAGCGGATGATCTCCGAGACCATCGAGTCGACCAGCCCGGGGTTCGCTCGCAGCTTCGCCCACTCCTCGGGATAGCGCGACAGCGCGAGCAGCCCGCCGGTCATCGAGTTGCGGGTGGTGTCGTTGCCGCCGACGATCAGCAGCACCAGGTTGCCGAGGAACTCGAGCGGCGGCATGTTGCGCGTGGCCGGCTCGTGGGCGAGCATCGAGATCAGGTCGTTCCTCGGCGGCGCGTTGACGCGCTCGTTCCAGAGCCGCGAGAAGTACTGCGCCATCTTGCCGAGCTCGGCGGTGCGCTCCTCCCAGGAGGCCACGCGGCTCTTGTCGATCTCGGGATTGGTCGTCGCGATGTCCGACCACCAGGTCAGCAGCCGGCGCTCCTCGAACGGGAAGTCGAAGAGCGTGGCGAGCATCATCGTGGTGAGCTCGATCGAGACCTTCTCCACCCAGTTGAAGGTCTCGCCTCGCGGCAGCGAGTCGAGCACCTTCTGCGTACGCTCGCGGATCAGGCCCTCCATGTTCGCGAGGTTGCCGGGCGCCACGATCGGGCTCACCGCGAGCCGCTGCACGTCGTGCTTCGGCGGGTCCATCGCGATGAACATCTGCAGCCGCTCGGTCATCGGCCGGTCCTGGATCGCGATGCCGCCGTGGGTCCAGTCCGACGAGAACACGGCGTGGTTGGTGTCCACCGCCATGATGTGCTCCCAGCGGGTGATCGACCAGAAGTCGCCGAACATCGGGCTGTGCGAGCGGTGGACCGGCGCGTCGCGTCGCAGCCGCGCGAAGTAGTGGCCGACGGTGTCGTCGGCGAACAGCAGCGAGTCGCTCGGGTCGATCTCCTCGAGCGGCATCGAGAACGCGCGATCGCGCGCGGCGGCCTGGATCTCGGCGTGGGTCGTCATCGCGGTCTCCTCGAGCGGCGCGGGCGCGCGCTCAGTGCTGGCCTTCGGGCATCGTGACGGTCAGGCCGTCGAGTGCGGCGGTGACCGGGATCTGGCAGGCGAGGCGCGAGGTCTCGCGGCGCTCGGCGGTGAAGTTCAGCATCTCGTTCTCCTGCGTGTTCGGCGGCGCGAGCCTGCCGCTCCACGCGGGATCGACGAACACGTGGCAGGTGGCGCAGGCGCACATGCCGCCGCAGTCGGCATCGATGCCGGGCACGCCGTTGTCGACGGCGGCGCGCATCAGCGATTCGCCGTCGACCGCGTCGACCTCGTGGCGGGCGCCGTCGTGGGCGATGAAGACGACCTTGGGCATGGGGGTCTCCCTGTTGTCCGGAGGTTGGAGGCGTGGAGGATGCGGCGGCGCTCAGCCCTTGCGGTTCGCCGCGCGCATCGCGTCGATCTGCGCGCGCGTCAGGCCGAGCACCTGACCGATCGGGCCGGCGGCGTCGCGGTCCCAGGCGTGGCGCGGGCCGACGGTGATGCCGCCGTCGACGACGACGTGCGTGCCGGTGACGAAGCCGGCGGCGTCCGAGGCGAGGTACAGCGCCGCCTCGGCGATGTCCTCGGGGCGGCCGCTGCGGCCGACGGGGTTCGCGGCGCCGCTGCGTTCGGCGACGGTGCCGGCCAGCGCCTGCGCGTCGGCGTCCGACAGGCCGAGCGAGTGGCCGAAGATCCCGGTGGCGATGAAGCCGGGGCAGATCGCGTTGACGCGGATGCGCTCGGGCGCGAGTTCGGCGGCGGCGGTTCGGGTCCAGTGGATCACCGCGGCCTTGGCGCTCGAGTAGCACAACGGGCCCCAGCCGGCCTGCAGCCCGGCGATGGACGCGGTGTTCACGATCGAGCCGCCGCCGCGGCGGCGCAGGTGCGGCAGCGCGTAGGCGGCGCCGGCGGCCACCGAGCGGACCAGCAGCGCGTAGGTCGCGTCCCAGGCCTCGGGGTCGAACGCGTCGACGCCGCCGGGCAGGCCGCCGGCGCCGGCGTTGCTGAACAGCACGTCGAGGCCGCCGAAAGCCTCGTCGGCGAGGTCCACCGCCGCCTTCAGCTCGGCCAGCCGCGTGACGTCGCAGCGCGCGAAGCGCACCACCCCGGGGAACCGCGCCTCGAGCGCGCGGCCGGCGTCCTCGCGCAGGTCGGCGGCCACCACGCGGGCGCCCTCCTCGACGAAGCGCTCGACGGTGGCGAGACCGATGCCGGACGCCGCGCCGGTGACGACGGCCACCTTGCCGTCGAGTCGGGGAGTCATTGCCATCGCAGCAGCGCCTTTTCGAGTCGGGTCATGCCCTGGGTCACGAGCATGCCGAGCACCGCGAGCAGCGCCAGCAGCGCCATCACGCCGTTCATGTTGAAGGTGGCCTGCAGGTAGGCGAGCTGCTGGCCCAGCCCGTGCTCGGCGGCGATGAGCTCCGCGCCCACCACGCCCAGCATCGAGTAGATCAGCGCGAGCCGCAGGCCCGAGAAGATCACCGGCACCGCCGACGGCAGCGTGACCTTGAAGAACAGCTGCCGGGGCGTCGCGCCCAGGGAGCGCGACAGCACGAGCAGGTCCTGCGAGACGCCGCGGATGCCGGCCACCGTGTTCGCGAGCACGATGAAGAACGACAGGCTGGTGCCCACCGCGATCTTCGAGCCGATGCCCAGCCCGAACCACAGCAGGAAGAGCGGCGCGAGCGCGAGCCGCGGCATCGCGTTGAGCACCGTGAGGTAGGGCTCCAGCGCGTGCTCGACCTTCGGGAACATGACGAACACCAGTCCGAGCGCCAGCGCGAGCACGCTGCCCAGCAGGAACGAGACCACCGTGCCGAGCACCGTGTAGCCCAGGTCCACCCACAGCTTGCCGCCCGGCGCGAAGCCGTCGCGCAGGAAGGTGACGATCCCCGAGGGCTGGCCGAAGAACGCGGCCGACAGCCACTCGTTGCGCATCGCGTACTCCCACAGCGCGAAGAACGCGACGATCGCGACGCCGTGCGCGGCGACGGTGCGCCAGGCGACGCCCGGCTTCGCCGCGCCCGACGGCGCCCGGGTCCCCGTGGCCGCGCCCGGCCGTGCGAGCGTGCCGCTCATGACACCACCTCCGCCTGCGCGCCCAGCCCGATCTCCAGCTGCTCCCAGACGTGCGCGTACAGGTCGAGGAAGTGGCGGTCCTTCTGCAGCGAGCGCACGTGGCGCGGCCGCTCGAGCGGGATCGGCACGTCGGCGACGATCTTCCCGGGGCGCGCGCTCATCACCACCACGCGGTCGGACAGCGCCACCGCCTCGGCGAGGTCGTGGGTGATGAACACCACGGTGCGGCGCTTCGCGTTCCACAGCTCCAGCAGCAGGTCCTCCAGCTGCAGCTTGGTCTGCGCGTCGAGCGCGCCGAAGGGCTCGTCCATCAGCAGCAGCGGCGCGTCGAGCGCGAAGGTGCGCGCGAGCGCGCAGCGCTGCCGCATGCCGTGCGACAGCTGCTTGGGCCACTTGTCCTCGAAGCCCTTCAGGCCGACGCGCCCGAGCAGCTCGCGGGCGCGCGCCTTGCGGGCCGCCTCGTCGATGCCGCGCAGCTCCATGCCGTAGCAGGCGTTGTCGAGCGTCGTGCGCCACGGCAGCAGGCAGTCGCGCGCCAGCATGTAGGCGACGTCGGGGTTGCCCACCGACGGCGCCTTGCCGAGCATCGCGATCCGGCCTTCCGCGAGCGGCACGAGGCCGGTGAGCAGGTTCAGGACCGTCGTCTTGCCGCAGCCGCTCGGGCCCACGATGGAGACGAACTCGCCCTCGCGGATCGACAGCGAGACGTCGTCGACCGCGACCACGTCGCCGAAGCGCACGGTCAGGCGGTCGATGGCGATCGCGGCGGGCGCGGCGTCGGTCGACGGCGAGGACGTCGCCATCGGCCCGACCGCCGCGGCCGGGGGCGCCACGGCGCTCACGGCGCGCGGTCCAGCACGATGTCCGAGACCGGCACCGCCTTCTCGATCTGCTTGGTCTCGATCAGCACGTCGAGGCCGGCCTGGATCGCCTTGCGGTTGATCGACGCGCGGTAGGTGTCGGCGTCGATCGCGATCCTGAGCGCCCGCTCCAGCACCTCGTCGCCCTTGGGCATGTCGAACTTGAAGAACTGCTGCGCGATCCGCGAGACCTCGGGGAAGTTGGCCGGCACGTTGATGAACGCGTCGGCCTCCTTCACCGCGCGGATCACCGCGTCGATCACGTGCGGATTCCGGTCGATGTACTCCTGCGTGAAGATCAGGCCGTTGCCGCCGCCGTTCATCGCGTACATCTCGGCCGGCTGCTTGTCGATCGCGGCGCGCCACAGCACCTTGCAGGTCTTCAGCACCTCGCACATCGCGCCGGCCGGCTCGAAGATCATGATGGCGTCGACCTGCTTGGACACCAGCGCGCCGTAGGCGGTGTTCGGGCCGCCGACCGCGACGAAGGTCGCGTCGTCCACCGTGAAGCCGGCCTTGGCGAGCATCCAGCGGGTGAACACCTCGGTGGCCGCGCCGCGCGCGGTCACGCCGATCTTCCTGCCCTTCAGGTCGCCCATGAACGCGGGCCAGCCCTTGGCCGCGTTCGGCGTCTCGACGTGGTTGCCGGCGATCAGCGTCAGCACGTTGGAGGTGGCGCCGCCCACCACCATCTTCATCTTCGCGCCACGCTGGATCGCTCCGTTCATCACGTCGGCCGGCCCGAACGAGGCGTCGATGCTCTTGGCGAGCATCGCCTGCACGCCCAGCGGCGCGGCCGGGATCGATTGCAGCTCGCACTTGATGCCGGCCTTCTCGCAGTAGCCCTTGGCGATCGCGACCTTGATCAGCATGTTGCCCAGGCCGGGATAGTCCTGGAACTTGACCGTCTCGCCCTTGCCCTGAGCGTGGGCGACGGGCGCGACGGCGAACGAGAGGGCGGCGGCCGCGGCGGCGGCGAACGCGAGGAACCGGGTCATCGATGTCTCCTTCGGTGGTTCGGCCGGCCCCGCGGGCCGGCATGCGGCGGGTGGGCCCGCTCGTCGGTTCAGTGCTCGAACACCACGACGCTGCGGGCGACGCCGCCCTGCTTCATCGCGGCGAAGCCCTCGTTGATGCGGTCGATGGGGATCCGGGCCGAGACCATCTCCTTCAGCTTCAGCCGGCCCTGCATGTAGAACTCGATCAGCCGCGGCATGTCGGTGCGGAAGCGGTTCGAGCCCATCATCGAGCCCTGGATCCTGCGCTCGCGCAGGAAGTCGAAGCCGTGCAGCTCGATCTTCGTGCCGATGGGGATCATGCCGATGATGGTCGCGGTGCCGCCCGAGCGCAGGCAGCCGAAGGCCTGCTCGGCGGTCTGCTTCAGGCCGATGCACTCGAACGCGTGGTCCACGCCGCCCGAGGTCAGCTCGACGATCTTCTTCGCGGCATCGCCGTCGGAGGCGTCGACCACGTCGGTGGCGCCGAACGCGCGGGCGAGGTCGAACTTGAACGGGTCGCGGTCGACCGCGATGATCCGCGCGGCACCCGCGATCGCGGCCGCGTTGATCGTCGACAGGCCGATGCCGCCGGCGCCGAACACCGCGACGGTCTGTCCGGGCTCGACCTTCGCGGTGCGCGCGACCGCGCCGTAGCCGGTCATCACGCCGCAGCCGATCAGCGCGGCGAGGTCGAGCGGCATGTCGGGCCGCACCTTCACCAGCGCGTGCTCGTGCACCACCATCTGCTCGGCGAACGACGACAGGTTCAGGAACTGGTTGAGGTGCGCGCCCTTCCAGGTGAGGCGCTTGGCGACGCCGGGCGGCGTCTTCACCTCGGGGTCCTGGCAGATCGACGGGCGGCCCGACAGGCAGAACTCGCAGTGCCCGCAGAACACCGACAGGCAGGAGATCACGTGGTCGCCGGGCTTGAGGTAGGTGACATCCTCGCCCACCGCCTCGACGACACCGGCCGACTCGTGGCCCAGCACCACCGGGACCGGCGTGGGGTACGAGCCCTCGATGAAGTGCAGGTCGCTGTGGCACAGGCCGGCGGCGGCCGTTCGGATCAGCACCTCGCGGCGCTTCGGCTTCTCGATCGCCACGTCCTCGATGGTCATCGGGGTGCGGGGCGCGTGCAGGACGGCTGCCTTCACTGTGTCTCCTCCTGGTGCCGCGCGGCGCGCGGTCGCGGCTTGCGCCGCTTAATTCGGGTGCATTACAGTCGGGACGCGGCCCGCCTGTCAACTGCCCCGCGTGACGCGAGCGCCGCCGCTGCGATGCACCATCCGAGACCCGCCCCCGTCCCCCGCGACGCGTCCGACGCGTCGGCCACCGCGACCGCCCTGCTCGACGTCGCCGAGCGGCTGTTCGCCGAGCACGGCCTGGCCGCGGTCTCGCTGCGGCAGATCGTGCTGGCGAGCGGCCAGGGCAACCTGTCGGCCGCGCACTACCACTTCGGGTCACGCGACGGGCTGGTCCGCGCGGTCCTCGCGCGACGGCTGCGCGTGCTCGACGCGGCGCGGCACCGCGGCTTCGACGCGATCGAGGCCGACGGCCGCGCCGCCTCACTGGAGGCGGTGATCGGCGTCGCGGTGGGCGTGCTCGCCGAGGTCATCGAGCGAGAGCCCTGGGGCGCGGACTACGTACGGGTGCTCGCGCAGACGATGTTCGAGACCGGACTGGCGCGTGTCGACGGGATCGACCCCATGCTCTTCGGCAGCCTCGACCGGGCGGTCACGCTCGCGCGGGCGCGGCTGCCCGACCTGCCGCGCGCGATCTTCGAGGCGCGGGTCGAGCGGGTCCACCACGAGGCGACGCAGACCCTCGCGCGCTGGGTCCGGACGCACGGCCGCGTCGACGCATCGAACCGGCGCGCGTTCCGCGCCGCGGCGCGCGACCTCGTCGCGTTCCTCAGCGCGGGACTGGCGGCCCCGACCTCGCCGCGGCTGCACCGCGGCACGCGACGCTGACGCGCGACGCGGCGTAGCATCGCCGTCGGACGGGGCGCGTCGACCCCGCCGAGGGAGGAGACCCATGCACACCCCGTTCCGTGCCGCGCTCGCCGGCGCGGCCGCCGCCACGCTCGCGGCCTGCACCGGCACCGCCCCGCTGGCGGGCGCCGACCCCGCCACCGGCTGCGCCGCGCTCGCGCGCGCCACCGTGGCCCCCACCGCGATCGGGGTGCCCAGCGGCGCCGCGCGGATCGACACGGCCACCTTCGTGCCGGCCTCGCCCCTCGCCGTGGCCGAGCGCGGACCGACGCCCGCCGCCACGATCAAGCCGGCGATGCCCGACCACTGCCGGCTCGTGGGCCGCATCGCGCCCGTCGACCCGGCCGCGCCCGACATCCGCTTCCAGCTGAACCTGCCGGTGCGCTGGAACGGCCGCTCGGTGCAGTACGGCGGCGGCGGCTTCAACGGCGTGCTGATCCCCGCGACCGGTCTGCTGCCCGCGGCGCGCCACGAGGCACCCGCGCCGCTCGCGCAGGGCTACGCGACCGTGGGCACCGACTCGGGCCACGAGAACCGTCCGGGCGAGCCGCCGCAGGCGTTCGCGATGAACGACGAGGCGCTGGTCAACTTCGCGCACGCGGCCTACAAGAAGGTCCGCGACGTCTCGGTGGCGCTGATGCGCGAGGCCTACGGCCGCGCGCCCGCGCGCACCTACTTCGTCGGCAGCTCCGAAGGCGGCCGCGAGGGCCTGACGATGGCGCAGCGCTATCCGGCCGACTTCGACGGCATCTTCAGCCGCGTGCCGGTGCTGCACTGGACCGGACTGCAGCACGCGGGCCTGCGCGACGGCCTGGCGCTCATGGACGGCGGCTGGCTCGACGCGCCGCGCGTGAAGCGCGTGCACGACGCGGTGCTCGCCGCCTGCGACGCGGCCGACGGGCTGGCCGACGGCATCGTCTCCGATCCGGTGGGCTGCCGGACGCGCTTCGACGTCGGCACGCTGCGCTGCGCCGGCGCGCCCGCGTCCGACTGCCTGACCGACCGGCAGATCGCCGCGGTGCGCACGCTCGGCTCGCCGCTGCGGATGGAGGTGCCGCTGGCCAACGGCCTCGTCGAGTACCCGGGCCGCGGACCGAGCGGCGAGGGGCTGGCGGCCTCCGGTCCCACCGGCGGCTGGATGGCCTGGTGGACCGGCGCCGCGCCGCCGTCGATCCCGCCGCAGCCGTCGAACGGCATCGGCTGGTTCTACGGCGCCGGCGCGATCCAGTGGTTCTACGCGCGCGATCCGAAGCTCGACCTGCGCGCCTACCGGCAGCAGGATCACGCGGCGCGGATCCGCGAGGTCTCGGCGCTGATGGACTCGACGAACCCGGACCTGTCGGCCTTCCATGCGCGCGGCGGCAGGCTGATCGTGCTCGAGAACCTCGCCGACTACGCGCAGAGCCCGTACGCGGGCATCGGCTACGTCGAGGCGGTGGTGGCGACGATGGGCCGCGAGCGCGCCGAGTCGTTCCTGCGGCTCTACACCGCGCCCGGCGTGGACCACGTGGGCACAGGCGCGCCGTCGAACGCGGACCTGTTCGGCGCGCTGGTCGCCTGGGTCGAGCAGGGCCGCGCGCCCGAGGGGCTGGAGCTGGTCGAGCAGTCGGCGAAGCCGCCGTTCACCGTGTCGCGTGCGCGGCCGCTGTGCCGGTGGCCGGAGTGGCCGCGCTACCGGGGCGGGGATCCGGCGGCGGCGTCGAGCTTCGTCTGCGGGCGTTGAGGACGGCCGCGGCGCTCAGCGCGGGGCGGCCGGCTTGTCGGCGGTGGCGGTGGCGGTGGCGTCCGGCACGGCCGTCGACGGCACCGGCGCGACGACGCCGCTCGACCCCATCTCGACGGTGATCAGCGACGGATAGTCGTAGGCCGCGCCCGTCGCGACGTCGACGCCTGCGCCGATCACGCCGCCGAACAGCAGGTTGCCGAAGGCCATCGGCTTGGTCGTCGACTTGACCGTGGCCAGGCCGGGCACGGCACCGCCCTTCTCGCAGTTCACCGACAGGTCGGTGTAGCTCCGCTGCACGGTCGTCGTGCCGGGGGTCGTGACGAACCACTTGCCCTTGTCGTTGGTCATCGTGCAACTCGCGCCGGCGACCATCTCGCCCTTGACGCGGGTCTCGACGGAGACCGGCTGGTTCTGGCCGCTGACGATCGACGCGCAGCCGGTGAAGACGGGGGCGAGGGCGAGACACACGAGCAGTCTGGATCGCATGGAACTGTCCTTTGGGCGAGGGGGTGGAGGGCGCCGCGCGGTGGCGGTCGCAGAGGCATGCTTCCACCGGGGCGGCGCGCCGTCCCGACCCGACTCGTCCTGTCAGGCGATGCCTTGCGCGGGTCGGACGGGGTCATTCGGACGGACGGACGGCCGTTCACCGCCAGCGGCAGTGCGGCGCTCGTCCCGGCGGGTACGGTCCGGCGTCGCGACACCGGGTAAGCTCGCGGCCCCAGACCGTCCCGGCAGCGACCGGGCGGCGCCACCCCCCAGGGAGTCCCCCGTGAACCGTACCGCCTCGCTGCTGATCGCAGCCACCCTCGCCCTGCCCGTCGCCGCCTTCGCGCAGGGCGCCTCCGTGACCACTGTGACCGGCGCCGCCCCCGGCGTGCGCGCCGCCGCCGGCGAGATCGAGGTCCGCGCCCAGGTGGTCGAGCTCGACACCGCCGCACGCACCGCCACGCTGCGCGGCCCGGGCGGCCGCGTCGTGACGGTCGGCGTGCCGGCCGACGTGAAGAACTTCGACCAGGTGAAGGTCGGCGACACGCTGCTCGTCCGCTACATGACCGCGGTCGCCGCGCGTCTCGAGCCCGCGTCGGCCAGCGGCATCCGCGAGCGCGTCGAGTCGGGTTCGGCCGGCACCGCGCCCGCGGGCTCGGCCCCGGGCGCGGCCGGCGTGCGGACCGTCGAGGTGCTGGCCACGATCCAGTCGATCGACCGCAAGGCGCGCACGGTGACGCTGCGCGGCGTGCATCGCACGGTGAAGGTGTCGGTGCCGGAGGGCGTCGACATGAACCGGGTGAAGACCGGCGACGAGGTCCGCGCGGTGGTCACCGAGGCGGTGGTGGTGGCGGTGGAGCCGGCGCCGCGCGCCGCGGCGAAGGCCGCGCCCAAGGCGCGCTGAGCGGCCGGACGGTCGGCGTCGGACTAGGCACCGGACTTGGCACCGGACTAGGCGCCGGACGAGTCGCCGAACGAGGGACCTGGCGCGGGACCTGGCGCGGGTCCGGTGCGGGTCCGATCCAGCACGCGCGCCTGCCGTCGCGACCCCGGTGTCGCCGTCCGGGAGGTCGTGCCCCGCCGCGCGTCGGACCGGCGCGGGCGGGCCGCGACAGTGGCGTTGCACGGGCGCGCGGGGGTCGGGAGACTGGCCGCCAGCCTCTCCTCCCCACCATGCGCCCGCACCCGTCCGCTGCCCCGTCCGGAGCCCGCCTCGCCGCCGCGACCGTCGTCGCGGCCGGCCTGCTCGCGGGCTGCGCGGGTCCGCGCACGGCTCCCGCGCCCTCGCCGCTCGACGGCACGGCGTGGATGCTCACCGAACTGAACGCGCAGTCGCCCGCGCCCGACGCGGCCGCGCCCACGCTGCGCTTCGACGGCGACCGCGTCTCCGGCGGCGACGGCTGCAACCGCTTCGTCGGTCCGATCGTGCTCCGCGGCGACTCGCTGCGGATCGGCCGCGACCTCGCCACCTCGCGCCGCAGCTGCACCGACACCGTGCTGGCCGGCGCCGAGGCCTACAGCCGCGCGCTCGCGCGCACCGTGTCCTTCCGCCGCGACGGCGGCTCGCTGGTGCTGCTCGACGCCCGCGGCGCGGCGCTCGCCACCTTCGTGCCGCAGCCCTCGGGGCTGACCGGCAAGGTCTGGCGGGTGATGGGCTACGGCGACGGCGCACGCAGCGCGGTCGGCGTGCGGCCGGGCAGCCTGGTCACCGTGGAGTTCGATCCCGAGGGCCGCGTGCGCGGCTTCGGCGGCTGCGCGCCCTACGCCGGCACCTGGTCGCTCGTCGAGCGTCGGCTGTCCATCGGGCCGCTGCAGTCGGTCCGCGGCGGCGGCTGCGACCGGCCCGACCTGCAGACGCAGGAGGAGGCGGTGCTGCAGTCGCTGTCGAAGGCCGCGGCGATCCGCCAGGACGGCGAGCGGCTGGAACTGCGCGACACCGCGGGCGCGCTGGTGGCCACCGCGACCGCCCTGCCCCGCACCGCCCCGGTCAGCCAGCGCTGAATCCGCGCCCGCGGCCCGCCCTGCGGGACCGCGTCAGTCGTAGGCGAGCGAGCCGTCGTCGAGGTCGGCCGCCGGCAGATCGTCCTTGTCGAACCCGAAGTCCTGCGTGTGGATCCACGGCGCGCGGTCGCCCTGCTTCGGCAGCGCGTCGCCGCCGCGCGCGAGGTAGCCGGGGTTGAAGTTCGCGGTATCCACCCACGGGCCGATCCGCATGCCCTCGTCCTCGGGCCGCAGCCGCGGCACCACCACCGTCGCGCCCTTGGCGCGCATGTGCGCGAGCAGCCTGCAGAACAGGTCGCCGAGCAGGTCCACGCGCAGCGTCCAGCTCGCGCGGAAGTAGCCGAAGACCCAGAGCAGGTTCGGCACGCCGGTGAACATCGCGCCGCGCCAGCCGACGGCCTTCGAGAAGTCCACCGGCTCGCCGTCGACCTCGAACGGGATGTCGCCCATCACCGAGAGCTCGAAGCCGGTGGCCGCCACGATCACGTCGGCCTCGAGCGTCTCGCCGGACTTCAGCAGCAGCCCGGTCCCGGTGAAGCGCTCGATCTCGTCGGTGACCACCGAGGCCTGCTTCTCGCGGACCGCGCGGAACAGGTCGGCGTCCGGGATGAACGCGATCCTCTGCCGCCACGGCCGGTAGCGCGGCGTGAAGTGCCGGTCGACGTCGACGTCCGGTCCGACGTGCGCGCGCACGTTCGCGAGCAGTTCGGCGGCGAGCGCGTCCGGCTCCTCCTTCGAGCGGCGGTAGACGGTCTTCTGGTCGAACAGGATCTTGCGGCGGACGATCTCGTGGACCCATTCGGGCGGCAGGTCGAGCTCGCGCAGCATGTCGGCCAGCGCGTTCGCGTTGCGGCCGGTGACGAACCAGGTGGGCGAGCGCTGCAGCATCGTCACGTGCCCGCAGCGGCCGGCGAGCGCGGGCACCAGCGTGGCGGCGGTGGCGCCCGAGCCGATCACCACCACCCGCTTGCCGGTGCAGTCGAGGTCCTCGGGCCAGGTCTGCGCGTGCACCAGGCGGCCGCGGAAGGCGTCCATGCCCGGCCAGCGCGGCAGGTGCCCGTGGTCGTGGCGATAGTAGCCCTGGCACATCCAGAGGAAGCGTGTGCGGACCGTGAGGCGCTCGTCGGTGTCGAGGCGGTGGACCGCGAGCGTCCAGCAGCGCGCCTCCGACGACCAGCTCGCGTGCTCGATCCGGTGGCGGTAGCGGATGTGGCGGTCGAGCCCGTTCTCGGCGATGACCTCGCCCATGTAGCGCAGGATCTCCTCGGCCGTGGCGATCGGCGCGCCCATCCACGGCTTGAACCGGTAGCCGAAGGTGTAGAGGTCGGAGTCGGAGCGGATGCCCGGGTAGCGGTGGGTGACCCAGGTGCCGCCGTAGGTGTCCTTCGACTCGAGCACGACGAAGCGCGTGCCGGGGGCCTGGGTGTGCAGGTGCCAGGCGGCGCCGACGCCGGAGATGCCGGCGCCGACGATCGCCACGTCGAACAGGGCGTCGTCGATCGCCTCGGGAGCGGTCGCGGCGGGGGTCGGGTCGATCCGGGCGGTCATGGGGTCTCCTGCCTGCGGCGGTCCGTGGCGGACGCCTGTCGACCCGGATGATCGCACCGCCGGCCGGGCGACGCCCGGCCGCGTGTCACCGAGCGGACCCGGTGCCGCGGTCGCGGCCGCCCGGGCCCTCGGGCGTCAGGCCACGGCCGCCTGCGGCAGCCGGAAGCGCTCGACCTGCGCCGCCAGCTCCACCGCGCGCTCCTGCAGCGCGCGTGCGGCGAGCGCGGTCTGCTCGACCTGCCCGGCGTTCTCCTGCGCGACCCGGTCGAGGTCCTGCACGCCGGCATCGACCTGTCCGACGCCGGCCTGCTGCTCGGCGGCGGCGCGGGCGATCCCCTCGACCAGCTCGCTGAGCTCGGCCGCGCGCGTGACGATGTCCTCCATGGTCTTGCCGGCGTCGCCCACGATCGTCACGCCGGTGCCGATCTGCGCGACGCTGTCGCGGATCAGCGCCTTCACCTCGCGCGCCGCGTCCGCCGAGCGCTGCGCGAGCGCCCGCACCTCGCTCGCCACCACGGCGAAGCCGCGGCCCTGCTCGCCGGCGCGCGCGGCCTCGACCGCCGCGTTGAGCGCGAGGATGTTGGTCTGGAACGCGATGCCGTCGATGGCACCCACGATCTGCTCGATCCGGCGCGACGCGCCGTCGATGCCGCGCATCGTCTCGACCACCTTGCCCACGACCTGGCCGCCGTCGCCGGCCACGTCCGCGCTCGCGCGGGCGAGGTCGGACGCGCGGCGCGCCGCGTCGGCGGTGTTGCGGGTGGTCGCGGCGATCTCCTCCATCGACGCGGCGGTCTCCTCGAGCGTCGCGGCCGAGCGCTCGGCCCGGTGGGCGACGTCGCTCGCGGAGCGGGCGAGCGTGTCCGACTCGTGCGAGATCGTGGTCGCGCTGGCCCGGACCGTCGCGACGATGCCGCGCAGCGAGTCCTGCATCCTCGCGAGCGTCAGCATGAGGCGCGCGGCCTCGTCGCGGCCCCAGGGCCGCGGCGTGGTGGTGAGGTCGCCGTCGGTCATCGCGACCAGGTGGCGCTCGACCTCGCGCAGGCCGCCGTCCATGACCTTGTAGAACGCCACGCACAGGTAGGCCGCGGCGATCAGGCCCAGCACGACCGCGGCGAGACCGGCGGTCAGGCTCGCGCGGACCGCGTCCTCGCGGGCACGCAGCAGGCCGTCGAGCACCGGCAGGTCCGCGCGCCAGGCGGTCTCCAGCGCGTCGAAGACCTCGCCGCCGGCGCGCCAGAGCGCGGCGCCGGGTTCGCCGGAGCCGTCGTAGACCGCCTTGTAGGCGCGCGCGCGGAAGGCCTCGACGCGGTCGAGCACCTTCGCGTCGATCGCCGCGCCCGCGTCCGCGTTGGCGCGGCTCACGCGGCCGAAGCTGTTGCGCAGCTCGGCGATGCCGCGGCGCACGTTCGCGTCCCACACGGCGTAGCGCCGATGCGTCTGCGCGCGGTCGCCGGCCGACAGGCCCTCGCCCTTCGCGGCGACGTACGCGCTCCACGCGCGGATCTGGCCGAGGTCCTCGATCAGCTGCGGCATCGATTGCGACAGCGCGAGCGCGAGATAGAAGCTGTCGAGCTCGGGGTCGAGGCTCAGGCCCGAGCCGTCCTGCACGGTCTGCAGCAGCGCGACCGCCGCCTCGGTGACGGGCACGAACACCGTGCTCTTGCCCGACGCGTCGAGCCCGCTCTTCGACGAGGCGGTCTCGCGCCATGCGGCACGCAGCTTCTCGAAGTCGGCGCGGACCGCGAGCGGATCGCCGCCCGAGCCGAGCAGCGCGTCGAACCGCTCGAAGGCCTCGTCGGCGCGGCGGCGTCCCTCGGCGTAGTCCTGCTGGACGTCGAGGCCGCCGAGCGTCGCGCGCGTCGCGTTGCGGGTGCGGATCAGGTGCGCCGTGAGCGGCGCGAACGCCTCGAGGTGCCGCGTGCCGTCGCGCTCGCGCCGCACCTCGTCGAGCGAGTGACGGGCGGTCCCGACGTGCATCGTGAGCAGCACGGCAATCGGGATCATCAGCATCGCGAGGATCACCGCAGCCTTGGAGACGAAGCGCAGCCGGCGGAAGAGGCGGACGCCGGGCGCCCAGACGCCGTGATAACGGAAGAAGCCGCCACGGTCGGCGGCGGAAGCGACGGGGGATCGCTGGGACATGGGGGGTTCTCCGTGCGGAGTCGGCTGCACGAGCGGATACCCGGCGCCGGACTAGGGGGTTTCCACACGCTACGCCCGGTTCCGGTGCGTGGTCGTCGGATCAACGGGAGCACCACCCCGCAATTCGTGCCGCGTGCCGCGCGATGTCGACGGTCGTCCACCGATCCGGTGCGTACGGGCCGGCACGCGGCGGGGCCGCCCGTCGCGTCGTCCGCCCGCCACGGCCGATCGGAGGCTCGACCCGCACGGACGGCCGATGCGCGGCGCGCGCCGGCGCCGACGGCCGCTTTTCCGACGCGAACGGCCATCCGCGATAAAGCCCCGGCGCGCCACCGCTTCTCCATCGATCGCACCGTGGCGGTACGCGCCATCGTCCGACGCACCGTCAGACTTTTCCTACACGTTCCACGCCGAGGGCCTCCGCCATGTCCACCTCGTCCGTCCATGCCACCCGTCCCGCGCCGGTCGCGTCCAGAACGCCCACCGCCGCCGCGCCCGCCGCGGCCGCGAGCGGCCCCACCGACGGCAGCGCCGACCTGCTGCGCCGCACGCTGCCGCTGATGTCGCGGCACGCGGCCGGCTACGCGCCCGATTCCTACGCGGTCTGGTACGAGTACGTCCGCGGCGGCAACGCGGCGCTGCGGGCCGAGGTCGACGCGCTGGTCGCCGCCTGCGAGCGGCTCTCGCACGAGGTCACCTTCGAGCTCCACCAGAAGCACCTCGCCGACACCAACGAGGAGTCGGTGCGAAAGGCCGGCGCCGGCCTGCTCGAGCTGATGAGCACGGTGCGTTCGTCGGTCGAGGCCGCGAGCTCGGACGCCACCGAGTTCGACGCCCAGCTGGCCGCGTTCGGCGAGGGCATCAACGAGGCCTCGTCGGCCGAGGCGATGCGCCGGCACGTCGACACGATGCGCGGCGACGTCGACCGCATGAACCGCTCGCTGTCGAGCCTCACCTCGCGACTCGAGGCCAGCCACCAGGAGGTGTCGCGGCTGCAGAACGAGCTGCGGCGCGCGCGCGAGGAGGCGCAGCTCGATCCGCTGTCGGGGATCATGAACCGCCGCGGCTTCGATTCGGAGCTGCACCGGCTGTGCCGCGCCGCGACCGAGCCGGGCGGCTCGCTGTGCCTGGTGATGGTCGACATCGACCACTTCAAGAAGATCAACGACACCTACGGCCATCCGTTCGGCGACCAGGTGATCCGCGCCGTGGGCCAGGCCCTGTCGCAGCTCACGCAGCGCAAGGACGTCGCGGCCCGCTACGGCGGCGAGGAGTTCGCGCTGCTGCTGCCCGACACGCCGCTGGCCGGCGCGCGCGACGTCGCCGACCGCATCCGCGCGGCGATCGCCCGCGGCACGATCAAGCGCGGCAACGGCGACGCGCTGGGCGGCGTGACGATCTCGGCGGGCGTCGCGCAGTTCCTGCGCGGCGAGGACCCGCAGTCGCTGGTGGCCCGCGCCGACCGCGCGCTCTACGCGTCCAAGCAGGGCGGCCGCAACCGCGTCTCGGTCGACGGCTGAG
>JBAXJZ010000030.1:0-16493 GCA_037137595.1 Burkholderiales bacterium
GGCGGCGGCGGCGGCGGGGGCGGCGGCGGGGGCGGCGGCGGCGGTTTCGGAATCAGATCCTGGTTGCAACCCGTCTGCGCGTTGGACGGATCCCAGAAAGGCGTGCGGACGCACAGGCCCGAGGGGCTGTTCGGATCCGAGAACGGCGTCGTCACGATACCGCCGTCCGGGCTCTGCACGTACCCGTACTGGTTCGCCTTGGCGACGACCGTACGAGGCGCGCTCGTACCGCCCGTCGCGCAGGCGGCCAGCAGCGCGGTCGCTGCGAGGGCCCCCAACTTGACCGATTTCTTCATGTTTCTCCTCTCGGTGAGATGACTCACATCAGAAAAATCAACGCCTTGCGACGCCTGCGGAGCAGTGTATCGGAGCCACCCCCCACGGCAAAGCGACCCTGACCCCGCCTGACCACGACAACAACCGCGGTTCCAGGGCAAACGTAGCAACCCGAGCCCCGCGAAGATGCGCGCATCAGGCGGCTTCCCGGACGATTTTGCCCAAGCGATTGTGCCACACGGCATAGCGCCCTAACACCTCCGCGACCGTGTCCAAAGCCCGCGCGCCGACCATTTGTCGCTTCACGACAACAGGCTCGCCGCCGATCCAGACGTCGGTCACCCGTTCGCGACCGCCCGCGAAGAGCAGTTGCGAAACGGGGTCGTGGACCGGTTGCAGGTCGGGGTCCGACAGGTCTACCGCGACGAGGTCCGCCCACTTGCCGGGCACGATGCTGCCGATCGAGGTGTCCAGGCCGAGCGCGCGTGCACCGCCGAGGGTCGCCGCGTGCAGCGCGCGGTGCGCGCCGAAGGCCGCCGCGTCGCCGGTGGCCCCCTTGGCGAGCAGCGACGCGGTCCGCGTCTCCAGGAGCAGGTCGAGGCGGTTGTTGCTGGCCGACCCGTCGGTGCCGATGCCGACGTTGACGCCCGCCTCGAGCATCCTGGCGATCGGCGCGATCCCGCTCCCGAGCTTCAGGTTCGAGTGCGGGCAGTGGGCGACCGACGCGCCCCGCGCGGCGAGCAGAGCGATCTCGGGCTCGTTCAGGTGCACGGCGTGGACGGCGATCAGTTCGGGACCGACCAGGCCCAGGCGCGCCATCCGCTCGAGCGGCCGGATGCCGTGGCGGGCGACGTGCCCGTCGACCTCGTTGGCGGTCTCGTGCAGGTGGACGTGCACCGGCAGCTCGAGCTCGGCGGACAGCTTCGCGACCTCGGCGAACGCATCGTCGGAGACGGTGTAGGGCGCGTGCGGCGCGAGGGTGAACCCCACGCGGGGCTCGTGCCGCAGCGCATCGCGCAGCGCCAGTCCCTTCGCGATGTAGTCGGCCGGGCCGCTGCCGTAGGCACTCGGGAAGTCGACGACGATGATGCCGACCCGCACGCGCATTCCCATCGACAGCGCCGCCCGCGCCGTCGCCTCGGGGAAGAAGTACATATCGCTGAAGGTGGTGATGCCGCCACGCAGCATCTCCCTGCAGGCGAGGACGGTCCCGTCGTGGACGAAGCCGTCGGACATCAGCGCGGCCTCGAGCGGCCAGATCCGCTCGCGCAGCCAGCGCTCGAGCGGCAGGTCGTCGGCCGCGCCGCGCAGCAGGCTCATCGCGGCGTGGGTGTGCAGGTTGACCAGCCCGGGGATCAGCAGGTGGCCGGGCAGGCGCGTCGTCGGGGCATCCGGGTGGCGGCGGACGGCCTCGTCGGCCGGCAGGACGGCGTCGATCCGGCCCTCGCGGACCACGACCGCGTGGTCGGTCAGCACGGTGGCGTCCGGCTCGACCGGCGCGATCCAGCGCGGGAGGATCAGCTGCGGCGGGGCGGGGCGGTCGGACATGGCGGGGCGGAAAAAAGGGCGCCGCCGGGGCCGTCCGAGGGCGACCGATTAGATCACATTCCAAATAGTTTAAAATTCAAAGGTTTACCCGAATCCGCCGCCGCGCGAGCCTCATGGACCAATTCGCCAAGGAAACCCTGCCCGTCAGCCTCGAAGAGGAGATGCGGCGCTCGTACCTCGACTACGCGATGAGCGTGATCGTGGGACGCGCGCTGCCCGACGTGCGCGACGGCCTGAAGCCGGTGCACCGTCGGGTCCTCTACGCGATGCACGAGCTCAACAACGACTGGAACCGGCCGTACAAGAAGTCGGCCCGTATCGTCGGCGACGTCATCGGCAAGTACCACCCGCACGGCGACCAGTCCGTCTACGACACCATCGTGCGGATGGCGCAGGACTTCTCGATGCGCTACCTGCTCGTCGACGGCCAGGGCAACTTCGGCTCGGTCGATGGCGACAGCGCGGCCGCGATGCGGTACACCGAGGTGCGCCTGGCGAAGATCGCGCACGAGCTGCTGGCCGACATCGACAAGGAGACCGTCGACTTCGGGCCGAACTACGACGGCTCGGAGAAGGAGCCGCTGCTGCTGCCGGCGAAGATCCCGAACCTGCTGATCAACGGCAGCTCGGGCATCGCGGTCGGCATGGCGACCAACATCCCGCCGCACAACCTGTCGGAGATCGTCGAGGCCTGCCTGCTGCTGCTGCGCCGGCCCGAGGCGAGCGTCGACGAGCTGATCGAGCTGGTGCCCGCGCCCGACTTCCCCACCGGCGGCATCATCTACGGCGTCGAGGGCGTGCGCGAGGGCTACCGCACCGGCCGAGGCCGCGTGGTGATGCGCGCGAAGACGCACTTCGAGGAGTTCGACAAGGGCACCCGGACCGCGATCATCGTCGACGAGATCCCGTTCCAGGTGAACAAGCGGACGCTGCAGGAGAAGATCGCCGAGCTGGTCAACGAGAAGAAGATCGAGGGCATCTCCGACATCCGCGACGAGTCCGACAAGTCGGGCATGCGCGTGGTGATCGAGCTCAAGCGCGGCGAGGTCCCCGAGGTCGTGCTGAACAACCTGTACAAGCAGACCCAGCTGCAGGACACGTTCGGCATGAACATGGTCGCGCTGGTGGACGGCCAGCCGCGGCTGCTCAACCTCAAGCAGATGCTCGAGGCGTTCCTGTCGCACCGGCGCGAGGTGGTCACGCGGCGCACGGTGTTCGAGCTGCGCAAGGCGCGCGACCGCGGCCACGTGCTGGAAGGCCTGGCCGTCGCGATCGCCAACGTCGACGAGATGATCGAGCTGATCAAGGCCTCGCCGACGCCGCCGGTCGCGAAGGAGCGTCTGCTCGCGCGCACCTGGAATCCGGGCGTGGCGCGCGAGATGGTCGAGCGCGCGGGCGGCGACGCGGCGGCGTTCAAGCCCTTCGGGCTGGAGCCGGGCGTGGGCCTGTCGGCCGACGGCTATCGGCTGTCCGAGATCCAGGCGCAGGAGATCCTGCAGATGCGCCTGCAGCGCCTGACCGGTCTCGAGCAGGACAAGATCGTCCAGGAATACCGCGAGGTGATGGAGACCATCGCCGACCTGCTCGACATCCTCGCGCGCCCCGAGCGCATCAGCACGATCATCGGCGACGAGCTGAAGGCGATCCAGTCGGAGTACGGCGATGCCAAGCACGACGCCCGCCGCTCGACGATCGAGCTCAACGCGACCGAGCTCGACACCGAGGACCTGATCGCGCCGACCGACATGGTGGTCACGCTCTCGCACACCGGCTACATCAAGAGCCAGCCCGTGTCGGAATACCGCGCGCAGAAGCGCGGCGGCCGCGGCAAGCAGGCCACCTCGATGAAGGACGACGACTGGATCGACCAGCTCTTCATCGCCAACACGCACGACCACATCCTGTGCTTCTCCGACCGCGGCCGCGTCTACTGGCTGAAGGTCTGGGAGGTGCCGCAGGGCTCGCGCAACGCGCGCGGCAAGCCGATCGTCAACATGTTCCCGCTGGCCGATGGCGAGAAGATCACGGTGGTGCTGCCGGTCAAGGCCTTCGACGAGCAGCACTTCGTCTTCATGTCGACCTCGCTGGGCACGGTGAAGAAGACGCCGCTGACCGAGTTCTCGCGTCCGCTGCGCAAGGGGATCATCGCGGTCGACCTCGACGAGGGGGACTTCCTGATCGGCGTGGCGGTGACCGACGGCCAGCACGACGTGATGCTGTTCTCCGACGCCGGCAAGGCGGTGCGCTTCGACGAGAACGACGTGCGCCCGATGGGCCGCGGCGCGCGCGGCGTGCGCGGGATGATGCTCGAGGAAGGCCAGCGCGTGATCTCGATGCTGGTCGCCGAGAGCGAAATCCAGTCGGTGCTGACGGCAACCGAGAACGGCTTCGGCAAGCGCACGCCGATCACCGAGTACACGCGCCACGGCCGCGGCACGAAGGGCATGATCGCGATCCAGACCAGCGAGCGCAACGGCAAGGTCGTGGGCGCGGTGCTGGTCGAGCCGAAGGACGAGATCATGCTGATCACCACCGGCGGCGTGCTGGTCCGCACGCGGGTCTCGGAGATCCGCGAGATGGGCCGCGCGACGCAGGGCGTGACGCTGATGGCGGTGGGCGAGGGCACGACGCTGTCCGGCCTGCAGCGCGTGGTGGAGAGCGACGCCAACGACGAGCCGGCCGGCGAGCCGGGCGCCGAGCCCCCGGCCGACGCGGGCGGCGGCGGGGCGGCGTCGTGACGCATCGCGTCTTCAACTTCTCGGCCGGTCCGGCGGTGCTGCCGGAGCCGGTGCTTCGGCAGGCCGCCGACGAGATGCTCGACTGGCAGGGCTCGGGCATGTCGGTGATGGAGATGAGCCATCGCGGCAAGGATTTCATGTCGATCCACGCGCAGGCGCTCGCCGACCTGCGCGAGCTGATGGCGATCCCGCCCGAGTACAAGGTGCTGTTCCTGCAGGGGGGCGGTCTCGGCGAGAACGCGATCGTGCCGATGAACCTGATGGGGCCGGACGGCCTCGCCGACATCGTCGTCACCGGGCAGTGGTCGAAGAAGTCCGCCAAGGAGGCGGCGCGCTACGGGCGCGTGAACGTCGCCGCCGACGCGGCCGACGCGGGCCGGGGCTACACCTTCGTGCCGCCGCAGTCCGAATGGAAGCTGTCGAAGGGCGCGTCGTACCTGCACGTGTGCACGAACGAGACCATCGACGGCGTGGAGTTCGACGGCCCGCCCGCGCAGGGCGACGGGCCGGGCGAGGTGCCGGCCGGCGTGCCGATCGTCGCCGACGTCTCCTCGCACATCCTGTCTCGCGGGATCGACGTGCGCCGCTACGGCTGCCTCTTCGGCGGCGCGCAGAAGAACATCGGGCCCGCGGGCCTGACGCTGGTGATCGTCCGCGAGGACCTGCTCGGGCGCGCGCATCCGATGACGCCGAGCGTCTTCGACTACAAGGTCGTCGCCGAGAACGACTCGATGTTCAACACGCCGCCGACCTACGCGATCTACCTCGCCGGCCTGGTCTTCAGGTGGCTGAAGGCGCAGGGCGGCGTGGCGGCGATCGAGGCACGCAACGTCGAGAAGGCGCGGCTGCTCTACGAGGCGATCGACACGAGCGGCCTCTACGAGAACCGCGTCGAGCCGCGCTGGCGCTCGCGGATGAACGTGCCCTTCTTCCTGAAGGACGAACGGCTGAACGACGACTTCCTCGCCGGCGCGAAGGCGGCCGGCCTGGTGCAGCTGAAGGGCCACCGGGTGGTGGGCGGCATGCGTGCATCGATCTACAACGCGATGCCCGTCGAGGGCGTCCGCGCGCTGGTCGCCTACATGCGGGATTTCGAACGGCGGCGCGGCTGACCCGCGCGCTGCCCGCGGCGTTCGCGGGTAGCATCGCGGTTCGGTCGCGGCGGTCCCGCCGCCTGCCGCGCGGTTCATGACGATGCCCGAGACGACACCCCCGATGAGCGAGCGACCCACCGACCTCAACGCGCTGCGCGAGCGGATCGACGCGGTCGACGCGCGCCTGCTGGAGGCGCTCGCCGAGCGCGGGCGGCTGGTGCTGCAGGTGGGCGAGCTCAAGCACGCGACGAACGCGCCGGTGCTGCGGCCCGAGCGCGAGGCGCAGATCCTGCGCCGGCTGTCCGAGCGGAACCCCGGGCCGCTGCCGGCCGAGGCCATCGTGTCGATCTGGCGCGAGGTGATCTCGGCGTGCCGCGCGCTCGAGCGGCGGCTGAAGGTCGGCTACCTCGGGCCGGTGGGCACGTTCTCCGAGCAGGCGGTGTTCGCGCAGTTCGGCCACGGCGTGGACGCGGTGCCGCTGCCGAGCTTCGACGAGGTCTTCCGCGCGGCCGAGGCCGGCTCGGTGGACTTCGGCGTGGTGCCCGTCGAGAACTCGACCGAGGGCGCGGTCAACCGCAGCCTCGACCTCTTCCTGCAGACGCCGCTGCGGATCTGCGGCGAGGTGTCGATCCCGATCCGCCACCACCTGCTGACGGCCAGCGGGACGATGGACGGGGTGACCCGCGTCTGCGCGCATCCGCAGGCGCTCGCGCAGTGCACCCGCTGGCTCGACCGCAACCATCCGAACCTCGAGCGCGTGCCGGTGTCGAGCAACGCCGAGGGCGCGCGGCTCGCGTCGGTCGAGCCGCACACCGCGGGCATCGCCGGCGACGGCGCGCTCGGCCGCTACGAGGTCAAGGCGGTCGCCGAGGCGATCCAGGACGACCCGATGAACCGGACGCGCTTCGCGGTGGTGGGGCCGTACGCCTGCGGCCCGTCGGGCGAGGACCAGACCTCGCTGATCCTGTCGGTGCCCGACCGTGCCGGCGCCGTCCACGCGCTGATCGAGCCGCTGGCGCGGCACGGCGTGTCGATGAAGCGCTTCGAGTCCCGGCCGGCCCGCCAGGGCGGCTGGGAGTACTACTTCTACATCGACCTGCTCGGCCACGAGCAGGACGCGCCGGTGGCCGCCGCACTCGCGGAGATCCGCGCGCACGCGGCCTTCTTCAAGTCGCTGGGCTCGTACCCGCGCGAGGTCGCGCCGGCCCGCGAGGCGCCGGCCGCCCGTCCCTGATCCACCCCACCTTCTCCGAGCAGCACGCACCATGAGCGCCTCCAGCCCCGTCGACCTCGCCCCCGGATACGTCCGCGCGATCGCCCCGTACCAGACCGGCAAGCCGATCTCCGAGGTCGCCCGCGAGTTCGGGCTCGACGCGTCGCGGATCGTGAAGCTCGCGTCGAACGAGAACCCGCTCGGCATGCCGGACTCGGCGAAGCGCGCGATGGCCGAGGCGATCGCCGACCTCGGGCGCTATCCCGACGCGAACGGCTTCGAGCTGAAGGCCGTGCTGTCGGCGAAGCTCGACGTGCCGCAGGACTGGCTGACGCTGGGCAACGGCTCGAACGACATCCTCGAACTGGTCGCGCACGCGCTGCTGCAGCCGGGCGTCTCGGCGGTCTACTCGCAGTACTCGTTCACGGTGTACGCGCTCGCGACGCAGGAGACCGGCGCGCGCGCGATCGTCGTGCCGGCCACCGCGGGCCTCGGCCACGACCTTGCCGCGATGCGCGCGGCGATCACCGACGACACGCGGATCGTCTTCATCGCGAACCCGAACAACCCGACCGGGACCTTCCTGCCGGCCGCCGAGATCGAGGCCTTCCTCGCGTCGGTGCCGCCGCAGGTCGTGGTGGTGCTCGACGAGGCCTACAACGAGTACCTCGAGCCCGCGCTGCGCTTCGACGCGGTGGCCTGGGTACGCCGCTTCCCGAACCTCGTGCTGTCGCGCACCTTCTCGAAGGCCTACGGCCTGGCGGGCCTGCGCGTGGGCTACTCGGTCGCGCAGCCCGCGCTGACCGACCTGATGAACCGCGTGCGCCAGCCCTTCAACGTGAACTCGCTCGCGCAGGCGGCGGCGATCGCGGCGCTCGGCGACACGGCGTTCCTCGAGCGCAGCCGCGCGCTCAACACCGAGGGCGTGGCACGGCTGCAGGCCGCGTTCGACGAGCTCGGCCTGCCCTACGTGAAGTCGTTCGGCAACTTCGTGCTGGTCAAGGTCGGCGACGCCGCGGGCATCAACCTGAAGCTGCTGAAGGCCGGCGTGATCGTGCGCCCGGTGGGCAACTACGGCCTGCCCGAATGGCTGCGGATCAGCGTCGGCCTGCCCGAGGAGAACGAGGCCTTCCTGAAGGCGCTGCGGGTCGCGCTCGGTCGCGCGTGAGGGTCTTCGCCAAGGCCGCGATCGTCGGCACGGGCGCGGTCGGCGGCTCGGTCGGCGGCGGGCTGCGGGCCCGCGGCCTGGCGGCCGAGGTCGTGGGCTTCGACCCG
The DNA here is from genome assembly GCA_037137595.1 of Burkholderiales bacterium. GTDB lineage: Bacteria > Pseudomonadota > Gammaproteobacteria > Burkholderiales > Burkholderiaceae_E > UBA4615. The sequence continues at coordinate 8,145 of JBAXJZ010000030.1, forward strand.
GCGAACGCGCCGGCCGCGCGCGAGGCCGGCTGGATCGATCGCGTGGCGGCGAGCCTGGAGGACGCGGTCCGCGGCGCGGAGCTCGTGGTGCTGGCGGCGCCGGTGCCGGTGAACCGCGCGCTGCTCGGCGACCCGATGCTGCGCGAGGCGCTCGGCGAGCGGGCGGTGCTCACCGACGTCTCGAGCACGAAGGCGAGCGTGGTCGCCGCGGCGCGCGCGGGGCTCGGCCCGCGGCTCGGCCGCTTCGTGGCCTCGCACCCGATCGCCGGTTCCGACCGGTCTGGACCGGGCGCGGCACGCGCGGCGCTGCTCGAGGGCGCACACGTGATCGTCTGCCCGACCGACGACTGCGACGACGACGCGGTGTCGACCGTCGAGGCGACCTGGGCGGCGATGGGCGCGCGGGTCGCGCGGATGACGCCCGATCACCACGACCGCCTGTTCGCCGAGGTCTCGCACTGGCCGCACGCGGTGGCGTTCGCGCTGTCGGCGTCGGTGGGACAGGGGCCGCTCGCCGACGACGCGCGTCGCTACCACGGCGCCGGGCTGCGCGACACGACGCGCGTGGGCGGTTCGCCGCCGGACCTGTGGGCGGGCATCCTGCTCGACAACCGCGACGCGTCACTGGCCGCGGCGGCGGCGTTCCGCGCGGAGCTCGATCGCATCGAGCGTGCGCTCGCCGACGGCGACCGCGACGCGCTGGTCGCCGCGCTCGCGCGCGGCGCGAGCTGGCGCACGTCGCTCTGATCCGTCCGAGGTCCCGACGACGCGACGGCGGGTCTCGCGACACCGCTCCGCGGACGGAGATCGCCCGTCGCCCGTGCGTCAGCGTGCGGCGAGCGCCGCGCGGATCGACTCGATCCGGGCCCGGTTGACCCCGAAGTCGCTGCGCCCGAGCCGCGAGGCCGAGCGCACGTGGATCACGCGGCCCGGCTCGTCGAGCAGGAACTCGACGTCGTCGATGAAGCCCATCGTCCGCGACCGGTACTCCGCGTAGAGGTAGTCGGCCCGCTGCTCGACGATCGTCGTTCGCTCGGTGGCCGCGACGATCTCGCGCAGCCGCGCGAAGGCCGCGCGCGGATCGGGCGCCGCGGCGAGCGGCGCGATCCGGTGGGCCTCGCTGGTGGAGAAGCTGGAGACCGCGTTCGAGCGGTCCTCGGCGACCGGCGCGAGCCGGCCGTCGCGCGGGCCGAGGCCGGACGGCCGCGTGCCCGCGAACAGGCCGCCGCAGGCGGCGAGCGGCGCCGCCGCGACGAGCACGACGAGTCCGAGCGCGACGCGGCGGGCGGCGCGCACCGGGGCCTCAGCCGGCCTTGCGCAGACGGCGGATCAGGCTGGAGGTGTCCCAGCGGCCGCCGCCCATGCGCTGCACGTCACCGTAGAACTGGTCGACCAGCGCGGTGGCCGGCAGCGGCGCGCCGTTGCGCTTGGCCTCGTCCAGGCACAGGCCCAGGTCCTTGCGCATCCAGTCGACCGCGAAGCCGAAGTCGAACTTGTCGTCGACCATCGTCTTGCCACGGTTGTCCATCTGCCAGGACTGCGCCGCGCCCTTGCCGATCACGTCGAGCACGAGCTTCATGTCCAGGCCCGCGGCCAGCCCGAAGTTCACGCCCTCGGACAGGCCCTGCACGAGACCGGCGATGCAGATCTGGTTGACCATCTTGGCGAGCTGCCCCGCGCCCGGGTCGCCGATCAGCGTGAACGCGCGCGAGAAGGCCATCGCGACCGGCTTCGCGCGCTCGAACGACGCGGCCTCGCCGCCGCACATCACGGTGAGCAGGCCGTTGACCGCGCCCGCCTGGCCGCCGGAGACCGGCGCGTCGACGAACTCGAGTCCCTGCGACTTCGCGGTGGCGAACAGCTCTCGGGCGACCGCGGCCGACGCGGTGGTGTGGTCGACGAACAGCGCGCCCTTCGCCATGCCGGCGAAGGCGCCGTCGGGACCGAGGACGACGCTGCGCAGGTCGTCGTCGTTGCCGACGCAGCAGAACACGATCTGCGCGCCCGCCGCGGCCTCGCGCGGGGTGGCGGCCGAGCGGCCGCCGTACTCGGCGACCCAGGCCTGCGCCTTGGCGGCGCTGCGGTTGTAGACGGTGACGTCGTGGCCGGCGCGCTTCAGGTGACCCGCCATCGGGTAGCCCATCACGCCCATGCCGAGGAAGGCCACCCTGTGCGGGGTGACCGGATCGTAGGTCTTGGTGCTCATCGAATCCTCCTGCTCCCGATTCTACGGGAGCGGCAGGAGGGTCCGGCCGATGCCGGAGCGTGCGATCAGGCCGCGCGGTCCAGCCAGCGGGCGATCGAGCCGGCGACGGTGCGCCAGCGCCGCTCGATCATCACGACGTGGCCGACGCCGTCGACGCACATCGGTTCGGCGCCCCAGCGGCCGACGATCTCGTCGAGCGCGGAGACCGGGATCATCTGGTCCTGCGCGCCGTGCACCGCGAGCATCGGCACGTCGCGGTCCATGCCGAGGGGCGCACCGTGCATCGGCGCCCAGGTCATCTCCCACAACGCGCGGCCCGACTCGCGGCCGAGCAGGCGCGCGACCGCGGTGTCCTCGTCGGCGGGCAGCGGCTCGTGCGCGAGCATCTCGAGCAGGCCGCGGCCGCCGCGTGCGCCGATGGCGACCTGGAAGAGGTTGCCGAGCGAGGTCGGGCGGCGCAGCGCCATCCGCGAGACCGCGGCCAGCAGGCCGCCCGGGGGCACGCTCGACAGCAGCACCACCGCGCGGGGCTTCACGCCGCGCGCGAGCAGCCGCTGCACGACGAGGCCGCCCATCGACGAGGCGAAGACGATCGCCGGGCGGCCGATCGCGTCGAGCGCGCGCTGCACGTCGGCGCCGTAGTCGTCCAGGCCGTAGGCGTCGATCATCGCGCCGCCCTCGCTGCCGCCGTGACCGCGCAGCGACAGCGCGTGGACGTCGTGACCGTGCGCGGCGAACCAGGGCATGAAGGTCCTCATCCAGCTGCCCGCGTGCGTGTAGGCGCCGTGGACCATCAGGATCGGCGAGCGGGTGCGATCCCGCGCCCGCAGGCTCAGCATCTCCAGCCGCGGTTGCCAGGGCGCCTGGAGCGTGTCGACGGCGAGCTCGGGGAGGGCGGCCATGACGGATGTCCTGGATGACGACACCCTCAGCATCGGCCCGGTGGGCGCCGGCTGGAGTGACACATCGCACGCGCGACCCCGCAGGCGGGCCTGCGGTCGGTCGCGGACGCCGGACGGTGGGACGCACGGGGACGTCGCGGGTCGGCGGCGATGCGGGGGCGCAACGGTCACCGACGGCCCGCCGCGGCCGCGCCGGCGACCGCGGTCGCCGTGCGCAGCCGGGCGCGGCGGCCGTTCAGAACGCCGCGGCGTGCCCGTCGCGGCGGCTGTCGCTGGCGGCGACGTAGCCGTCCTCGAGCGCGTCGCTCATGCGCCAGATGAACTGGCCGGAGCCGAAGTCCATGTACGGGTCGGCGACGGGGGCCAGGTTGTGGCCCATCGCGCGCAGCCGCTCGACCACGTCGCGCTCCATCGTCGCCTCGACGTCGAGGTCCAGGCCGCGGTTGACCTTCCAGCGCGGCGCGTCGCAGGCCGCCTGCGGGTTCTGCCCGTAGTCGAGCATGCGCACCAGCGTCTGCATGTGGCCCTGCGGCTGCATGTTGCCGCCCATCACGCCGAAGCTCATCTGCGGCTTGCCGTCCTTCGTGAGGAAGGCCGGGATGATCGTCTGGAACGGCCGCTTGCGGGGCGCGACGACGTTCGGATGGTTCGGGTCGAGCGAGAAGCAGTGGCCGCGGTTCTGCAGCGACACGCCGGTGCCGGGCACGACGACGCCCGAGCCGAAGCCCATGTAGTTCGACTGGATGAAGCTGACCATCCGGCCTTCCGAGTCGGCCGCGGTGAGGTAGATCGTGCCGCCGGGGGGCGGCGTGCCGTGGCTGAAGTCGGTCGCGCGGTCGCGGCGGATCAGCTTCGCGCGCTCGGCGAGGTAGCCCGGGTCGAGCAGCTGCGCGGGCGTGACCTTCATGTGGCGGATGTCCGCGACGTGCGCGTAGACGTCCGCGAACGCACATTTCATCGCCTCGATCTGCAGGTGGCGACCCTCGGCCGAGTCCACCGGCAGCGACGCGACGTCGAAGTGCTTGAGGATGCCCAGCGCCATCAGCGCCGCGATGCCCTGGCCGTTCGGCGGGATCTCGTGCAGCGTGTGGCCGCCGTAGTCCATGTGGATCGTGTCGACCCAGTCGACCCGGTACTCGGCGAGGTCGGCCGCGCTCATCGCGCCGCCGTTCGCCTTCGCGTGCGCGACCAGCTTCGCGGCGGTCTCGCCTTCGTAGAAGTCGCGGCCCTTCGTGGCCGCGATGCGCTTCAGCGTGCCCGCTGCGCCCTCGAGCACGAACCGCTCGCCCACCTCCGGCGCGCGCCCGCGCGGCATGAAGTGCTCGGCCCAGCCGATCTGGCCCGGCTCCTTCGCGAGCGTGCCGACGTGCGCGTCCCACTTGCGCTTGACGATGGTCGAGACCGCATAGCCGCGCTCGGCGTACTCGATCGCCGGCTGCAGGCACTGCTCGAACGGCAGGCGGCCGAACTTCGCGTGCAGCGCGGCCCAGCCCGCGACCGCGCCGGGCACGGTGACCGAATCCCAGCCGCGCTTGGGGTAGGTGGTGCCGTGCTTCTTCGTGAAGTACGACAGGTCCCAGGCGGCGGGCGACCAGCCCGACGCGTTCAGGCCGTGCAGGCGATCGCCGTCCCAGACGATCGCGAACGCGTCCGAGCCCAGGCCGTTCGAGCAGGGCTCGGTCAGCGTGATCGTCGATGCGGCCGCGATGATCGCGTCGATCGCGTTGCCGCCTGCCGCCAGCATCCGCAGGCCGGCCTGCGCGGCGAGCGGCTGCGAGGTGGCGACGACGTTGCGGGCGAAGACCGGCGTGCGGACGGTCGGGTAGGGGTTGGTCCAGTCGAAGGCGGTGCTCATCGGGGGGCGTCCGGAGAGAGGGGGGGTACGGTCAGCAGCCCAGCCGCGCGGCCAGGTCGTCGAAGCCGCTCGCGACGACGTCGAAGCGGTCGCCCTCGCGCGGCACGTCGCCGCGGCGCGCCGGGCCGAATTCGAGCGGGCGGTCGACGTAGGCGGTGCGCAGGCCGCTTTCGGCGGCGGCCCGCAGGTCCGAGGCGTGCGCGGCGACCATCATCACCTGCGCGGGGGCGAGGTCGAAGGTGTCGGCCACGCCGAGGTAGGCGGCGGGCTGCGGCTTGTAGGCGCGGAACACCTCGGCCGACAGCACGCAGTCCCAGGGCAGGCCGGCGCGCTTGGCCATCCGCGTCAGCAGGCCGACGTTGCCGTTCGACAGCGGCGTGATCACGAAGCGCGACTTCAGCCGCGCGAGCCCGGCGACGGCCTCCGGCCACGGGTCGAGCCGGTGCCAGGCGAGGTTCAGCGCGCGGCGCGCGGCCTCGTCGAGCCGGTCGGCGACGCCGAACTCGGCGAGCGTCGCATCGAGGTTCTCGCGGTGCAGGACGTCGAGCTTCGCCCAGGGGCGCGCGCCGCTGCGGACCGCCTGCATGGCGGGCTGGTAGCGGCCGCGCCAGGCGTCGGCGAAGGCCGCGCCGTCGACGTCGAGCCCCAGGGCATCGACCTCGCGGGCGATCGATCCGCGCCAGTCGACGACGGTGCCGAACACGTCGAACGCGAGGACCTGGACGTCGTCGAGCGGGGGCATGGGGTCTCCTCGGATGCCGGGCCGCGACGGGGGCGCGGCGAGCCCGCGGACGGGTCGTCCGAGACCGGGCGTACACGGGCGGGCGAGTCTAGCAGAGGGAGCCGGCGACCCCGGCGGCCGCGGTACCATCCTCGGACCATGACCGAGGACACCCTGCGCGACCGCATCGCGGCCGTCGCGCGATCGCTGTTCGAACGCGGCCTGACCCACGGCAGCACGGGCAACATCAGCGCGCGGCTGGCCGACGGCCGCTGGCTGGTGACGCCCACCGGCTCGAGCTTCGGCACGCTCGATCCGGCGCGGATCAGCCTGCTCGACGCGTCCGGCACGCTGCTCGCCGGCGACCCGCCGTCGAAGGAGACGGTGCTGCACCGGTCGATGTACCGGGAGCGTCCGCGGGCCGGCGCCGTCGTCCACCTGCACTCCACGGCCTCGGTCGCCGTCTCGGTGCTCGCCGAGGTCGATCCGGCCGACGTGCTGCCGCCGCTCACCGCCTACTACGTGATGCGGGTGGGCACCCTGCCGCTGGTGCCGTACTTCCCGCCCGGCGACCCGGCCCTGGCCGACGCGGTCGCGGGCTACGCGTCGAAGCATCACGCGGTGCTGCTCGCGAACCACGGTCCGGTGGTCGCCGGCCGCACGCTCGAGGCGGCGACCGACGCGGTCGAGGAACTCGAGGCGACCGCGCGCCTGTTCCTGACGCTGAACGGCCGGGCCTGCCGATGCCTCGGCTGCGACGAGGTCGAGACACTGCGCCGGCGTTTCCCGATCGACTGCTGAGCGTCGCCCGCCGCCGCACCCTGCTCGGCTGATCGCGTCGTCGCGGAGCGCCCGACACGCGAATCGCCGCCGGCAAACAGAAAGGGCCGCCCGCGGGCGGCCCTTCCGGCTTCTGCGTCCGGGCGTGTGTCAGTCGTCGCCGGCGAACGCTTCCTCGCGCTTCTTCGAGATCGCCGGCAGGAACACGATCACCAGCAGGATCGCGGCCATCACCAGCAGCGTCGCCGACAGCGGACGGGTGAAGAAGACGGTCCAGTCGCCGCGCGAGATGGTCATCGCGCGCCGCAGGTACTCCTCCATCAGCTTGCCCAGCACGAAGCCCAGCAGCATCGGGGCCGGCTCGCAGTCCAGCTTCTTGAAGATGTAGCCGAGGATCGCGAACGGGATCGTCATGAACACGTCGAAGACGTTGTTGTTGATCGAGTACGCGCCGATGCAGCAGAACAGCAGGATCGCCGGATACATGATCCGGTAGGGGACCGACAGCAGCTTGACCCACATCCCCACCAGCGGCAGGTTCAGGATCACCAGGAACAGGTTGCCGATCCACATCGAGACGATCAGGCCCCAGAACAGCTTGGGGTTGCTGCTCATCACCTGCGGGCCCGGCTGGATGTTGTGGATCATCATCGCCGCGACCATCAGCGCCATCACCGGCGTGGTCGGGATGCCGAGCGTCAGCATCGGGATGAACGAGGTCTGCGCGCCGGCGTTGTTCGCCGCCTCGGGACCCGCCACGCCCTCGATGGCGCCGTGGCCGAACTCCTCGGGGTGCTTCGAGAGCTTCTTCTCGATCGCGTAGGCCGAGAACGACGCGAGCACCGCGCCGCCGCCGGGCAGGATGCCGAGCACCGAGCCCAGGCCGGTGCCGCGGAGGATCGCCGGGAACGCCTTCTTGAAGTCGTCCCAGCGCGGGAACAGGTTCGTCACCTTGTTGGTGAAGACCTCCCGGTTCTCCTTCTGCTCGAGGTTCAGGATGATCTCGGCGAAGCCGAACATGCCCATCGCGACCGCGACGAACTCGATGCCGTCGGACAGCTCGGGGACATCGAACGAGAAGCGCGCCACGCCCGAGTTGACGTCGGTGCCGATCATGCCGAGCAGCAGCCCGAAGATCACCATCGCGAGCGCCTTGATGACCGAGCCGTGCGCGAGCACGACCGCGGCGATCAGGCCGAGCACCATCAGCGCGAAGTACTCCGCAGGGCCGAACTTGAACGCGATCTCGGCCAGCGGCGGCGCGAAGGCGGCCAGCAGGAAGGTGGCGACCGTGCCGGCGAAGAACGAGCCGATCGCAGCGATCGCCAGCGCCGGCCCGGCCCGGCCCTTGCGCGCCATCTGGTAGCCGTCCAGTGTCGTGACCACCGACGACGACTCGCCTGGCAGGTTCACCAGGATCGCCGTGGTCGAGCCGCCGTACTGCGCACCGTAGTAGATGCCGGCCAGCATGATCAGCGCGGTGGTCGGGTCCGACATCTTGTACGTCGCCGGCAGCAGCATCGCGATGGTCGCGAGCGGGCCGATGCCGGGCAGCACGCCGATCAGCGTGCCCAGGATCACGCCGATCAGGCAGTAGAGCAGGTTGTCGAAGGTCGCGGCGGTGCTGAAGCCGAGCGCGAGGTTGTTGAGCAGTTCCATGACGTCGGTTCTCTCGGTGCGCTCGCGCTTACTTGGTCAGGAAGACGGGCAGGAACGGGAACTGCAGCTCCAGCCCCTTGACGAACACCGCCCACGAGAAGATCAGCAGCACCACCGTCGACATCAGCGTCGTCTTCAGGCTGAACTCGTGGCTGGCGAACGACGAGATCAGGATCAGCAGCACGATCGACACGATGAAGCCCAGCGTGGGCAGCGTCGAGGCGTA
>JBAXJZ010000031.1:0-16223 GCA_037137595.1 Burkholderiales bacterium
CAGGTCGCCGCCCACCGCGGCGAGCAGCGCGACGGCGAGCCCGATACCCGCCGCGGTCCCGAGCGCTGCCCCGGCCGCGCCGAGCACCGCGCCCTGCGCGAGCACCGCGCCCAGGCGCGCGCGGCGCGGCGCGCCGAGCACGCCCAGCAGCGCGAGTTCGCCCTGCTGCCGGACCACCGACAGCGCCATCGTCGCGAACACCAGGAACGCGCCGGTGAAGAGCGCCACCAGCGCCAGCACGTTGAGGTTCACGCGGTAGGCGCGGGAGACGTTCGACATCCGCTGCTCGGAGGCGTCGGGCGTGGTCCACGCGGCATCGGCGCCGAGCCGGGCCGCGACCGCGCGCTCGACCGCCGCGAGGTCCGCGCCCTCGGCGAGCCTCAGGTCGATCCGCGACAGCCGGCCCAGCCAGCCGAGCCGCCACTGCGCGGTGCCCAGGTCCATCACCGCGAGGCGCTGACCCGGGGCCGCGCCGGGCACGGTGCCGGACACGCGCAGCACGACGGTCGCGAGGCCGACGCGCACGGGCAGCAGGTCGCCGGGTGCGAGTCCCAGGGCCTCCAGCGCGGCCTGCGACAGGAACACCGTGTCCGCATCGAACAGCGGCGAGTCCGATCCGCCGCCCTCGGCCGGCTGCGGCAGCAGCGCAGGCGTCACGCGGCCGGCGGCGAACGGATCGAGCGCGACGAGCTTCAGCGCCCGCGGCCGCGAGGCCCGGACGCCGCCCGACGGCGCGACCGCCTCCGCGATCGACAGCTCGGTCTCGATCACCGGGCTCGCCGCCGCCAGCCCGTCGATCGGCGTCTCGACGAGCCGCACCCAGGTCGCTTCGTCGAAGGCCTCGCCGCGCGCGCGGACCTGCGCGTGTGCCTCGCCGTTGACCGTCGCGATCGCCTGCCGGAACTCCTCGAGCGCCGATGCGTTGACGAGGTGGATGGCCAGCGCGAGCGCCACCCCGATGGCCACCGCCACCACCGAGACGGCCGCCCGACCCGGCGCGGCCCGCCACTGTCCGAGCGCGAGCCAGGCCCACCAGCGCAGCGTGGGCGCGTCCGGCCTCACGCCACGGTCTCCAGTCCGGTCGGCGTGAGCCGCAGGCGGCGCTCGGCGATGGCCGCCGCCTGGCTGGAGTGGGTGACCATCAGCAGCGCCGCGCCGTAGGCGCGCACCTGCTCGTCGATCAGCCCGAGCGCGGCCGCGCCGGTCCGCGGATCGAGGTTGCCGGTCGGCTCGTCGGCCAGGATCAGCCGCGGTCGATGCACCAGCGCGCGCGCGAGCGCGACCCGCTGCTGCTCGCCGCCGGACAGCTCGCGAGGCAGCGCCGTGGTTCGCGACCCCAGGCCGACGCGCTCGAGCAGCGCCTCGGCGTCGCGGCGCGCCGGGCCGGGCTCGCGGCCGGCCAGCAGCAGCGGGATCGCGACGTTCTGCCAGAGCCGCAGGTGCGGCAGCAGGTGGAAGGCCTGGAACACGAAGCCGATCTCGCGCGCGCGCAGCCGCGCCGCCTCGTCCTCGTCGAGCGCGTGCATCGGGCGGCCCGACAGCCGCACCTCGCCCGCATCGGGGCGCTCCAGGCCGGCGACGAGGTTCAGCAGCGTGGACTTGCCGACGCCCGATTCGCCGAGCAGGGCGACGCGCTCGCCGGCGTGCAGCCGCAGGTCGACGCCGGCGAGCACCTCGCGGTCGGCGCCGAAGCGCTTGCGCAGGCCGACGACCTCGAGCACCGGCGCCGTGCCGGTCGGGGCCGGCGTGGCCGCGTCGCGCGACGCGACGGCATCGGTCATGAAGGCGGACTCCGATTGGGGCGCGGGGCCGTCCTGCGGCGGAGGAGGACGCGGCCGGCCCGGGCTGCCTATGATACGAGGCCCTTCAAGACCCTTTCGCGCGCTCGGCGGCCTCCGCGCCGGGCCTCCGGAGCACCGCGTGCAGACGACGACCCCGGCCGTGCCTTCGACCCGCTTCTTCGACCGTGCCGAGGCCGTCCGCGAGGCGGCCCGCGACGAACTCGTCCGGACGCTCGCCGCGCCCGCCGCGTCGATCCCGCCGAAGTACTTCTACGACGCGCTCGGCTCGGCGCTGTTCGCGGCGATCACGGAACTGCCGGAGTACTACCCGACCCGCGTCGAGGCCGCGATCCTCGCCGAGCGCCGCGACGAGCTGGCCCGGCGCCTCGGTCCCGGGGCCACGCTGATCGACCTGGGCGCCGGCGACTGCAGCAAGGGCAGCGCGCTCGCCGACGTGATCGCGCCCGCGCAGTACGTCGCGGTCGACATCGCCTCGGGCTTCGTCGCGCGGGGCCTTGAGGCGCTGCGCCGCCGCCACCCCGATCTGGACGCGATCGGCGTCGGCACCGATTTCGCGGAGTCGCTCTGGCTGCCCGACGCGGTGCGCGCGGACCGGCGCGTGTTCTTCTATCCCGGCTCGAGCATCGGGAACTTCGACCCGCCGGCGGCACGCGCGTTCCTGTCGCGCGTGCGCGCCCGCACCGACGCCCGCGGCGCGCTGCTGATCGGCGTGGACCGAGTGAAGGACGCCGACGTGCTCGTGCGCGCCTACGACGACGCGCTCGGCGTCACCGCGGCCTTCGACCTGAACGTGCTGCGACACGTGAACCGGCTGATCGGTTCGGACTTCGACGTCGCCGACTGGCGGCACGTGGCGCTGTGGAACGAGGCCGCGTCGCGGATCGAGATGCACCTCGAGGCGCGGCATGCGCTGCGCGTGCGCTGGCCGGGCGGCGAGCGCCGCTTCGTGGCCGGCGAATCCATCCACACCGAGAACGCGTACAAGTACGCGCCGGGCGCGTTCGAACGGCTGCTGGGCGAGGCGGGCTTCGCGTGCTCGGCGACCTGGACCGACGCCGAGGCCCGCTTCGCGGTGATCCACGCGGTGCCCGCGCACTGAGGACAGGGCGGCCGCTCGCCCGCGAGGGCGCGCCGGCAGGCCCGCCGTTACGGCATCAGGCCGCCGCGCGCTGCCCCGCGGCGCGGCAGTGGGCGTCGATCTCGTCGACCAGCCGCGGCAGCAGCGCCTCCGGCAGATCGTGGCCCATGCCCGGGATCGCGACGAAGCGTGCGCCCGGCACGTTCGCCGCGGTGTCGCGGCCCGCGCCGATCGGCACCAGCGGGTCCTTGTCGCCGTGCATCACCAGCGTGGGCACGGCGATCCGCCGCAGCAGCGGCCGTCGGTCGCCGCTCGCCATGATCGCGAGCAGCTGGCGCTGCACGCCCGCGGGGTTGTAGCCGCGCCGCATCGAGATCCGAAGACGCTCGCGCAGCTGCTCGCGCGGCGGCTGCAGGCCGGGGCTGCCGATCAGCATCCACATCCGCTCGACGTGCTCGAGGAGCGCGGCCTCGTCGGCACCCTTGGGCGGCGGCGTCAGCAGCGCCCGGGTGGCCGGAGACCAGTGGAAGGCGAAGCGCAGCGCACCGCTCGAGGACATCACCGACGCGAGCGAGGCCACGCGGTCGGGACAGCGCGCGGCGAGGATCTGGCCGATCATGCCGCCCATCGAGACGCCGACGACGTGCGCGCGCGCGATGCCCAGCGCGTCGAGCAGGCCGATCGCGTCGCCCGCCATGTCCTCGAGCGTGTAGGGCGGGTTCACCTTCATCCGCAGCATCGCGCGGACCATCGCGGCGCGCAGGTCGCGGCGCGGACCGTGGCCCGGCACCCGCGAGGACAGGCCGGCGTCGCGGTTGTCGAAGCGCAGCACGCGCCAGCCGCGCGCGACCAGCCCGTCGACGAAGGCGGGCGGCCACGCGATCAGCTGCATGCCCAGACCCATCACCAGCAGGATGACCGGCGCGTCGGGCGCGCCGTGCTGTTCGTACTCGATGCGAAGGCCCGAAGGCAGGTCGACGTGCATGGATCCAGTGTAGCGAACGCGTGCGGCGCGGTGCCCCGGCGCGCACGGGCACGCGGCCCGCGCCCTCAGCGCGGCGCGCAGGTGCGGAAGCCGGTGAAGGCGTCGTGCCGGTCGGGTCGGAAGAAGTTGCGCAGCCGCTTGTCGGCGAGGTCGCGCGGCGTGGCGAACGAGCCGCCGCGGACCACGCGGTGGCTGCGGAACCAGGGCTCGGAGTGGTCGCGGTACGGACCCGGCTCGAAGCCCGGGAAGGGCACGAAGGGCGAGGCCGTCCATTCCCAGACCGAGTCGCCCCAGTCGAAGCCGTCGACCGTCGCGGCCGCGTGCTCCCATTCGGCCTCGGTGGGCAGGCGGCGGTTGGCCCAGTTGCACCAGGCCTCGGCCTCGAAGGCGTCGATGTTGACCACCGGTGAGAAGGGATCGAGCGGGATCCAGCGGTCGAACCAGCGCATCTGCCAGCGTTCGCCGACGCGGCGCCAGTTGGCCGGGCAGGTGCGGCCGCTCGAGCCGAGCTGCGCGTAGGCGCCCGCGGGCCAGAGTCGCGCGCGGTGATAGCCGCCGTCCTCGACGAACTGCAGGAACTCGGCGTTGGTCACCGGCTGCAGCGAGATCTCGAAGGGCTCGATGCGGACCGGATGCGCGGGCTGCTCGTTGTCGAACGCGAAGCCGTCCTCGGGCGCCGAGCCGATCATCACGTCCGCGCCGGGCACCCGGACGTCGGCGCTCAGCGTCATCCGCGGCGGCGGATCGAACTCGGGCCCCGGCTGAGGCAATCCGAGCACCTGTCGCGCCATCGCGAGCGCCTCGACGTGGAAGGCCTCGTGGAAGAGGGCGAGCCGGTGGTAGTAGAGGCCGGCGTCGTCGTCGGCCTCGATCTCCAGCCGCGCGATCGACTCGCGCAGCACCTCCTCCATCCAGGCGTCGAGCGCCTCGAAGGAGGGCAGGTCCAGCGACCAGCGGTCCTCGTGCGGGACGGTGGAGGAATCGAAGAGCCGGTCGGCGTCGGGCAGGCGGGACGGCGGCTGCAATCGGCCGGGCTCGGCGCGGCGCAGGCACCACCGTTCCTGGAACCAGCCGACGTGGCCGTACTCCCAGACCGGCGGATTGATCACCTGCAGCGGTGGAACGGCGCGCTGCCCCTCGTCGAGGGAGGCGACGAGGTGGCGCGTAGAATGCCTCAGGCGCTGGAGCGCCCGGCCCAGCGCCTTGCCGTCCCCGCGCCTCAACGTCGACGCCCCCGTGTCAGACCGGTCACCCGCATCGTCCCAGACGGCTGGATCCAGCCCCGGGTCGACGCGCCCGGAGTCCGACGGTGCCGTCCCTCCCAGACTCACCATCATCTCACCCGCGCTGGCGGCTGCCAACAACGGGAACTGGCATACGGCGCGCCGCTGGGCGGCCTTCCTCGCGGCCGGCCACCGCGTCGAGATCCGGACCGACTGGGCGCCGGCCGACGGCTTCGACGGCGACCCCTCGACGCTGCCCGACGCGATGATCGCGCTGCACGCGCGGCGCTCGGCCGCGCCGCTCGCGCGGTTCGCGGCGACGGGCCGGCCGGTGGCGCTGGTGATGACCGGGACCGACCTCTACCGCGACCTCGCGCACGACGGGGCCGCCCGGCACTCGCTCGCGCTGGCCGACCGCATCGTCGTGCTGAACGACCTGGGTGCACGATCGCTGCCGCCCGAGACGCGCTCGCGTGCGACCACGATCCTGCAGTCGGCCGCGCCGCGCCGGTCGCTGCCGCCGCGCCGGCGGACGTTCGACCTGCTGCTGGTGGGCCACCTGCGCCCCGAGAAGGACCCGACGACCGCGGTCCGCGCGCTCGCGCGGCTCGCGGATCCGAGGCTGCGGCTGGTCCACGTCGGCGGCGTCTCGGACGCGGCCTGCGGCGAGGATTTCGCCGCCGCCGCCGCTGCCGACCGACGGATCGAGCGGCGCGGCCCGCTGCCGCACGCCGAGACGCGGCGGCTGATCGCCCGCGGCCGCGTGCTGCTGCTGCCCTCGCGGATGGAAGGCGGCGCGAACGTCGCGATCGAGGCGGTGACCAGCGGCACGCCGGTGCTCGCGTCGCGCATCGACGGCTCGGTCGGGCTGCTCGGCGAGGACTGGCCGGCGTACTTCGAACCGGGCGACGACGCGGGGCTCGCCGCGCTGATCGACCGCTGCCTGCACGACGCCGCCTTCGTCGACGACCTGCGGGCCCGCTGCGCCGCGCTCGCGCCACGCTTCGAGCCGGCCCGCGAGCGCGAGGCCGTCCGCGCGCTCGTCCATACTCTGCTTTCCCGACCCCCACGGAGTCCCGCATGAACGCTCCCGTCCCGCCCGGCCCGATCCGACTGACCTCGTTCTCCCACGGCGGCGGCTGCGGCTGCAAGATCGCGCCCGGCGTGCTCGCCGAGATCCTGAAGGACACCGCCAAGATGCCGGTGCCGCCGCAGCTGCTGGTGGGCATCGAGACCGCCGACGACGCCGCGGTCTACAAGCTGAACGACCAGCAGGCGCTGATCGCCACCACCGACTTCTTCATGCCGATCGTCGACGATCCGTACGACTTCGGCCGCATCGCCGCGACCAACGCCATCTCCGACGTCTACGCGATGGGCGGCACGCCGATCATGGCGCTCGCGCTGGTCGGCATGCCGATCGACCGACTGCCGGTGGAGACCATCGGCCGCATCCTCGCCGGCGGCGAGTCGGTCTGCGCGGCGGCCGGCATCCCGATCGCCGGCGGCCACACGATCGACTCGGTCGAGCCGATCTACGGCCTGGTGGTGATGGGCCTGGTGCACCCCGACAAGGTCAAGCGCAACTCGGGCGCGCGCGCCGGCGACGTGCTGGTGCTGGGCAAGCCGATCGGCGTCGGCGTGATGTCGGCCGCGCTGAAGAAGGAGCAGCTGCCGCCCGAGGGCTACGCGGCGATGATCGCGGCGACGACGAAGCTCAACACCCCCGGCCGCGTGCTCGCCGACCTGCCGGGCGTGCACGCGCTGACCGACATCACCGGCTTCGGCCTGCTCGGGCACACGCTGGAACTCGCACGCGGCGCGCGGCTGGTCGCCCGGATCGACTGGCCGAAGGTGCCGCTGCTCGAGGGCGTGCGCGGGCTGGCCGAGCGGGGGTTCCTGACCGGCGCGTCGGGCCGCAACTGGGCGGGCTACGGCCGCGACGTGCGGCTGGGCGCGGGGGTGGGCGACCTCGAGCGCGCGCTGCTCACCGACCCGCAGACCAGCGGCGGCCTGCTGGTGGCCTGCGCGCCGGACGCGGTCGAGGCCGTGCTCGCCGCGTTCCGCCGCGACGGCTTCGAGCAGGCGGCGGTGATCGGTTCGCTGGCCGACGGCGAGCCGGCGGTCGAGGTGGCGGGCTGACATGACGGACACGCCGCGCCTCTTCACCCCGCTCGCCCTGCGCGGGCTCACGCTCAAGAACCGCATCGTCGTCGCGCCGATGCACCAGTACTCGGCCCGCGACGGCCACGCCACCGACTGGCACCTGATGAACGCCGGCCGGTTCGCCGCCGGCGGCGCGGGGCTGGTGATGGTCGAGTCGACGAAGATCGAGCGCCGCGGCTGCGGCACGGTCGGCGACCTCGGCCTGTGGGACGACGCCTTCGTGCCCGGCCTCGCGCGGATCGTTGACCTCGTCCACGGGAGCGGCTCGGCCTGCGGCATCCAGCTCGGTCATTCGGGGCGCAAGTCGCGCGTCGGACGGCCCTGGGAGGGCGGGCGGCCGCTGGTCCGCGAGACCGCGGGCGTCGCCGACTGGGACGACTGGGAACTCGTCGCGCCGAGCGCGCTCGCGGCCGACGACGCGTCGCCGGTGCCGCGCGCGCTCACCGTCGCCGAGATCCGCGACGTGATCGAGCGCTGGGGCGCGGCCGCGCGGCGCGCGCACGAGGCGGGCTTCGACGTGGTCGAGATCCACGGCGCCCACGGCTTCCTGCTGCACGAGTTCCTGTCGCCGCAGGCGAACCGCCGCGACGACGCCTACGGCGGCACGCCGGAGAAGCGGATGCGCTTCGCGCTCGAGGTCGCCGAATGCGTGCGTGCCGCGTGGCCGGCCGACAAGCCGCTCTTCGTGCGGCTGTCGGTCGACGACGACGCCGGCTGGGCGCCGGCCGACAGCGTCGCGCTCGCGAAGCGGCTGGCCGCGCTCGGCGTCGACGTGATCGACTGCAGCGCCGGCGGCATCACGCCGAAGCCGGTCTCGAGCGCGCCGATCGGCTACGGCTACCAGGTGCCGTTCGCGCGTGCGATCCAGCGCGAGGCGGGGGTGCGCGCGATGGCGGTCGGGCTGATCGTCCATCCGGCGCAGGCCGAGCGGATCCTGCGGGACGGCGACGCCGACCTGATCGCGCTCGCGCGCGAGGTGCTGTGGAACCCCAACTGGCCGATGGACGCCGCGGCGAAGCTCGGCGTGGATCCGTTCTCGCTGGTGCCGCCGCAGGCCGGCTGGTGGCTGGAGCGGCGGGCGAAGTCGATGCCCTCGCTGGTGCCCTCGACGGCGGCCGGCGCGGACTTCGAAGGCTGAGCCGGCGCCGCGCACGCGCGACGCCGGCTCGGCGGCCTCGGGTCAGCGGAACCGCACCGAGACCGACGGCGTGCCGGGCAGGCCCTCGTAGACCACGCGGACCGTCTGACCCGGCTGCGGCGGGGTGAGCGGCGTGAACGAGCCCAGCGACAGCAGGTCGCCCGGCTTGAGCACGATGCCCGCGCGCTTCAGGTCGTCGGCGAGCCAGACCACCGCGTTCAGCGGGTGCTCCAGGATCGCCGAGCCCTTGCCCTGCGCGAGCTCCTTGCCGGTGCCGTCGACCACGCGCACCGTCATGTCGCGCAGCGCGTCGGCGAGCTTCGGGTCCGTCACCGGAATCGGCGCGCCGAGCACGCCGGCCCGGGCGCCGACGTTGATCGCCGTCACCCCCGCACCGTCGAGCTTCGTCGGGTCCTGGACCACCAGGTCGGGCAACTCGATGAAGGGCCGCACGCTGCGCAGGTTCGCGAGCACCTGCGCCGGCGTCCTCGCGTCGTGGATCGCGCTGCTGGCGACCTCCACGACCAGGTCCGCCTCGTAGAGCGGCCGCGCGCCGAACTTCGCGGGCAGCTCGGCCCCGTCGGCGAGCATCCCGCGCTCGAACAGCGTGCCGCGCACCGGCGCGCTCGCATTGAAGCGCTTCTGGACCGCGGGGTTGGTGAGCCCCGCCTTGTAGCCGACCACCCGGCCCTGGGTGGCCCCGAGCGCACGCACCAGCTTGTCGCGCATGCACTCGGCAGCGGCCATCGTCATCGTGGCGGGCGGATTCGGCTCGACCTCCAGTGCGACGTAGCGCTTCGCGGTGGCCGCGACCTCGGCGTCGGTCGGGCAGCCGGCGGGCTCGGGGCGCAGGCTCGCGCAGCCGGCGATCGTGGCGACGGCGACCAGCGTGGCGAACGCGCCCGCGCGGGCGCGAGCGGGCAGGGCGGGACGGCGGGTCATCGTGTCTCCTTCCATCGGGGTGGGGGGCAGCCCGATGATGGCGCGTCCCGCGCCGCCGCGCACTACTCGGCCGAGGGCATCCCGCTGCCGATCGAGAAGCCGGCGTCGACGTAGGTGATCTCGCCGGTCACACCCGAGGCCAGGTCCGACAGCAGAAACGCCGCGACGTTGCCCACCTCGTCGATCGTCACGTTCTTGCGCAGCGGCGCATGGGCCTCCGCGTAGTCGAGCAGCTTCGAGAAGCCCTTGATGCCCGAGGCCGCCAGCGTCTTGATCGGGCCGGCCGAGATGCCGTTGACCCGCGTGCCCTGCGGGCCGAGGCTCGAGGCCATGTAGCGCACGCTCGCCTCGAGCGAGGCCTTGGCCATGCCCATCACGTTGTAGTGCGGCACCGAACGGACCGCACCCAGGTACGACAGGGTGAGCAGCGCGCCGTTGCGGCCGGCCATCAGCGGGCGCGCGGCCTGGGCCACGCCGGCGAAGCTGTAGGCCGAGACGTCGTGCGCGATCCGGAAGGCCTCGCGCGAGAAGCCGTCGAAGAAATCGCCGGCGATCGCCTCGCGCGGCGCGTAGGCGATCGCGTGGACGAGCCCGTCGAGGCCGTCCCAGGTCCGGCCGAGCGCCTCGAACAGCGCCGCGATCTGCGCGTCCTCGGCGACGTCGCAGGGGAAGACGGCCGTCGAGCCGAAGTCCGCGGCCATCTCGGTGATCCGGTCCTTGAAGCGTTCGTTCTGGTAGGTGAACGCGAGCTCGGCGCCCTGCGCGCGGCAGGCTTTCGCGATGCCGTACGCGATCGAGCGGTTCGACAGCAAGCCCATGATCAGGATGCGTTTGCCGGCCAGGAACATCCGGAATCTCCGATAGAATTTTCTCGATGCGGATTGTCTCACGATGGGTCGCGGGGATCGCGGCCAGCCTCGCGCTGGTCGGGGCGACGCCATTCGCGGTCGCCGCATCGGGCGCCACCCCGTCGGCGGTGGCCGCGTCCGGCGCGCCGGCTGCCGCGTCCGGCGCCGCCGAGCCGGCCACCCCCGGCGCCTTCGTGCACGGCATGGCCTGGGGCGCGCAGACCAAGTACCCGGCCGGGTTCCGCCACTTCGACTACGTCAACCCCGAGGCCCCGCGCGGCGGCACGCTGACCCTCGACGGCTTCGGCTCGTACGACAAGCTCAATCCGTTCACGCTGAAGGGCGTGCTGGGTGCCGGCGTGGGCGCGCTGATGTTCGACACGCTGACCGAGCAGGCCGACGACGAGCCGTTCTCGGTCTACGGGCTGCTGGCCGAGAGCATGAGCTTCGCGCCGGACGGGCTGTCGATCACCTTCCGCCTGAATCCGAAGGCGCGCTTCTCGAACGGCGACCCGGTGCTCGCCGCGGACGTGAAGCACACCTTCGACACGCTGATGGGCAAGGGCGCCCACCCCCGCTACAAGAACCTCTACGGCGACGTGAAGGCGGCGGTGGTCGTCGACGAGCGGACGGTCCGATTCGACTTCAAGCGTCGCAACCACGAACTGCACATGATCCTCGGCGGCCTGCCGGTGTTCTCGCGCAAGTGGGGCGAGGGCAAGCCCTTCGACCAGATCGTGCAGGAGCCGCCGATCGCCAGCGGGCCCTACACGCTCGAGCGCGCCGACTGGGGCCGGTCGATCGCCTTCAAGCGCCGGGCCGACTACTGGGCCGAGGGCCTGCCGGTGCGCCGCGGCATGTACAACTTCGAGCGCGTCGTCTACAAGTACTTCAAGGACGAGGTCGCTCGGCTCGAGGGCTTCAAGGCCGGCCAGTTCGACTGGATCTTCGAGAACTCCGCGAAGAACTGGGCGCGCGGTCACGCGGGCCCGAAGTACCGGTCGGGCGAGCTGCAGAAGAAGGCCTTCGAGCATTCGAACAGCGCGGGCATCCAGGGCTTCGCGATGAACACCCGCCGGTCGCTCTTCGCCGATCGCCGCGTGCGGCTCGCGCTGGCCCAGGCCTTCGACTTCGAATGGATGAACCGGCAGGTGTTCTACGGCCAGTACGTCCGCAGCCCCAGCTACTTCACCAACAGCGAGATGGAGGCCAAGGGACCGCCCGGGCCGGACGAGCTCGCGCTGCTCGAGCCGCTGCGCGACAAGCTCGATCCCTCGGTCTTCGGCCCCGCGCCGCTGCCGCCCGACACCGTCGCTCCGGCCACGCTGCGCGACAACCTCCGCACCGCGCTCGCGCTGCTGAAGGAGGCCGGCTGGACGGTCGCCGACGACGGGATCATGCGCAACGCGAAGGGCGAGCCCTTCGAGTTCGAGGTGCTGTCGTACTCGAAGGCCCTCGAGCGGATCGCCGTGCCCTGGGCACGCAACCTGGAGAAGCTCGGCATCCGCGCGAACCTGCGCGTGACCGACCCGGTGCTCTTCCAGAAGCGGCTCGACGAGTTCGAGTTCGACGTGACCGTGGTCTCGTTCCCGGCCAGCCAGACCCCGGGCAACGAGTTGCTCGACCGGTTCGGCACGGCCGCCGCCGACGAGAAGGGCTCCGACAACGCGATGGCGGTCCGCGACCCGGCGGTCGACGCGCTGATCCGCACGCTGCTCTCCAGCGGCAGCCGCGCCGAACTGGTCACCGCCGCGAAGGCGCTGGACCGCGTGCTGCGCTCCGGCTGGTACCTGGTCCCGCACTTCTACGTCGCCTCGCACCGGGTGGCCTACCGCGACGTGCTCGCCTATCCGCAGACGCTGCCCAAGTACTACTCGGCCTCCACCTGGCTGCTCAAGACCTGGTGGTTCAAGCCCGGCACGGAGGCCCGCTGATGCTCGCCTACGTCGTCAAGCGCGTGCTGCTGATGATCCCGACGCTGCTCGGCATCCTGCTGATCACCTTCGCGGTGATGCAGTTCGTGCCGGGCGGTCCGGTCGAGCAGCTGCTGCAGGAGATGCGCGGCCGCGGGCAGGCCGGCGAGGTCTCGGCGAGCGACAACACCTACCGCGGCCGGCAGGGCGTTGATGCGCAGAAGCTCGAGGAGATCAGGAAGCTCTACGGCTTCGACCAGCCGGCGCACATCCGCTTCTGGGAGATGCTCAAGCGCTTCGCCCGCTTCGACCTCGGCACCAGCTACTTCCACCACAAGAGCGTCTGGGAACTGGTGAAGGAGAAGCTGCCGGTCTCGATCAGCCTGGGCCTGTGGACCTTCTTCATCTCGTACCTGGTCAGCATCCCGCTGGGGATCGCGAAGGCCGTGCGCCACGGCTCGCGCTTCGACCTCGCCACCTCCACCGCGATCCTCGCCGGCTACGCGATTCCGAGCTTCGTGCTCGGCGTGGTGCTGCTGGTGCTGTTCGGCGGCGGCAGCTTCTGGCAGCTGTTCCCGCTGCGCGGCCTGACCAGCGACGGCTTCGAGAGCCTGTCGCCGATCGGCAAGGCGATGGACTACCTGTGGCACATCGCGCTGCCGGTGACCGCGATGGTGGTGGGCAGCTTCGCGGTGACCACGATGCTCACCAAGAACACGTTCCTCGAGGAGATCCGCCGCCAGTACGTGCTGACCGCGCGCGCCAAGGGCCTGTCCGAGCGGACGGTGCTCTACAAGCACGTGTTCCGCAACGCGCTGATCCCGCTGGTCACCGGCTTCCCGGCGGCGTTCATCGGCGCGTTCTTCACCGGCTCGCTGCTGATCGAGACGCTGTTCTCGCTCGACGGGCTGGGGCTGCTGTCGTACGAGTCGGTGATGAAGCGCGACTATCCGGTGGTGATGGGCACGCTCTTCCTCTTCACGCTGATCGGCCTGGTGACCAAGCTGGTGACGGACCTCTGCTACGTCTGGGTCGACCCGCGCGTGAAGTTCGAGGCGGCGTCGTGAGCGGGGCGGCCCGATGAGCACCACGATGCCCGCGCCGCTCGCGCCGGCGCCGCAGGGCGGCCCGGGGCCGGCCGCGCCGGCCGCCGCGTCGCGGGCGCCTGCCGGGAAGTCGCCGTCGCCGGCCGCGCGGGCCTGGCGCCGGTTCCGCTCGGACCGCCGCGGCTGGTGGAGTCTGTGGATCTTCACGACGCTGGTGGTGCTGAGCCTGTTCGCCGAGGTGCTGTCCAACGATCGGCCGGTGATCGCGCGCTACGAGGGCACCACCTACTTCCCGCTGTGGAACGACTATCCGGAGACCACCTTCGGCGGCGACTTCCGCACCCGCACCGACTACCTCGACCCGTTCATCCGGCAGCAGCTCGCCAAGCCCGGCAACTGGGCGATCTACCCGCCGAACGCCTACCGCTTCGACACCATCAACTACTTCTCGCCGAGCCCGAACCCGGCCGCGCCCTCGTCGGTCAACGTGCTCGGCACCGACGACCGCGGCCGCGACGTGCTGGCGCGGCTGATCTACGGCTTCCGCGTGTCGGTGCTGTTCGGGCTGGCGCTCACCGCGATCGGCGTGGTGATCGGCGTGATCACCGGAGCGATCCAGGGCTACTTCGGCGGCAAGACCGACCTCGCCTTCCAGCGCTTCATCGAGATCTGGGGCTCGATGCCCGAGCTCTACCTGCTGCTGATCTTCGCGTCGCTGTTCGAGCCGGGCGTGACGATCCTGCTGGTGATCCTGTCGCTGTTCGGCTGGATGGGGCTGTCGGACTACGTGCGCGCCGAATTCCTGCGCAACCGCAACCTCGAGTACGTCACCGCGGCGCGGGCGCTCGGGCTGTCGTCGTGGCAGATCATCGGTCGCCACGTGCTGCCCAACAGTCTGACGCCGGTGATCGCCTTCCTGCCGTTCCGCATGAGCGGCGCGATCCTCGCGCTCACCAGCCTCGACTTCCTCGGCCTGGGCGTGCCGCCGTCCACGCCGAGCCTGGGCGAGCTGCTCGCGCAGGGCAAGGCGAACCTGGACGCCTGGTGGATCACGCTGTCCACCTTCGGCGTGCTGGTGGGCACGCTGATGCTGCTGATCTTCATCGGCGAGGCGCTGCGCACCGCCCTCGACACGCGGCGGGGGTGAACGAGTGAGCGCCATGCCCCGCGATCCCGCACCGCACGCCGCCGGCCCGCTGCTCGAGGTCGAGGGCCTGACCGTCGAGTTCGACGGGCCGTCCGGCCCGGTGCGCGCGGTCGACGGCGTGTCGTTCACGATCGGCCGCGGCGAGAAGTTCGCGCTGGTCGGCGAATCGGGCTCGGGCAAGACGGTGTCGGCGCTCTCGATGCTCCGGCTGGCCGGCGACGCGCGGGTCTCGGGCCGCGTGCGGCTCGGGGGCCGGGATCTGGCGACGCTCGGCGAGCGCGAGATGCGCGGCGTGCGCGGCAAGGAGATCGCGATGATCTTCCAGGAGCCGATGACCGCGCTGAACCCGCTCTACCCGGTGGGCGAGCAGATCGGCGAGACGCTGGTGCTGCACGAGGGCATGACCCGGACCCAGGCCCGCGCGCGCGCCATCGAGCTGCTGGACCTCACCGGCATCCCCGATCCGGGCCGACGCGTCGACAGCTATCCGCACGAGCTCTCGGGCGGGCAGCGGCAGCGCGCGATGATCGCGATGGCGCTCGCCTGCAGCCCGTCGCTGCTGGTGGCCGACGAGCCCACCACCGCGCTCGACGTGACCATCCAGCGCCAGATCGTGGAACTGCTCGACGACCTGCAGCGCCGGCTCGGCATGTCGGTGCTGCTGATCACGCACGACCTGCCGCTGGTGCGCCGCTTCGCCGACCGGGTCGGCGTGATGCGGCGTGGCCACCTGCTCGAGGTGGCGCCCACCGCCGAGCTCTTCGCCTCGCCCAAGGACCCCTACACCCGCCGGCTGATCGACAGCCGGCCGCGCCGCGCGATCGACCCGCTGCCGGCCGACGCGCCGCCGCTGATGCGCGGCGAGGGCGTGGGCTGCCGGTTCTTCTTCAAGTCGGGCTGGTTCGGCCGCAAGCCCTTCGACGCGGTGACCGGCGTGGACGTGTCGATCGCCCGCGGCGAGACCCTGGGCATCGTCGGCGAATCCGGCTCGGGCAAGACCACGCTCGGCATGACGCTGCTGCGGCTCGCGTCGGGCACCCCCTCGGGCGCCGTCACGTTCGAGGGCGAGCGGCTCGACGGCCGCACGCAGGCGCAGCTGCGGCCGCTGCGGCGGCGGATG
Source organism: Burkholderiales bacterium (assembly GCA_037137595.1). Lineage (GTDB taxonomy): Bacteria > Pseudomonadota > Gammaproteobacteria > Burkholderiales > Burkholderiaceae_E > UBA4615. The sequence goes on from JBAXJZ010000031.1 coordinate 15,409, forward strand.
CAGGTGGTCTTCCAGGACCCGTACAACGCGCTGTCGCCGCGGATGACCATCGAGCAGATCGTGGGCGAGGGCCTGGGGCTGCACCGGCCCGAGCTCGACGCCGGTGCGCGTCGCGACGCGATCGTGTCGATGCTCGAGGAGGTGGGGCTCGACGCGGCGGCGCTGTCGCGTTATCCGCACGAGTTCTCGGGCGGGCAGCGGCAGCGGATCGCGATCGCGCGGGCGACGATCCTGCGCCCCGACCTGATGCTGCTCGACGAACCGACCTCGGCGCTCGACGTGTCGGTCCAGCAGCAGGTGCTCGAGCTGCTGGTCGATCTGCAGAAGCGCTACGGGCTCGCCTACCTGTTCATCACGCACGACCTCGCGGTGATCCGCGCGATGGCGCACCGGGTGATCGTGATGAAGGACGGCCGCGTGGTGGAGGCCGGCGAGACGCTGGCGCTGTTCGACGCGCCGCAGGCCGACTACACGAAGACGCTGCTGGCGGCGGCGTCGGACTGACGCCGGCCCGGGCACGGGCGACGCGGGCGCGCCATCGAGGCCGCCCGCCCGCCGATCAGGTGCGGGGCCGCTTCGGCTCGGCCTTGGAGGCCGCCTTCAGCGGCTGGCGCGGCGGCTTGTAGACCGCCGGCACCGGGGTGTTCTGCGGGGAGGCCTTCGCCACCGGCGCGGGCTTTCGCGCGGCGGAGGCGATGGGCGCCGGCTTCGTGCCCTTCGAGGGCGCGGCCTTCGCGGTCTTCTCCGCCGGCGCGGCCTTCGCGAGCCTGTCCGGCGCGGGCGGCGCGCCGCGCTCGACCCGCGCCGACCCGGCC
>JBAXJZ010000032.1:0-16219 GCA_037137595.1 Burkholderiales bacterium
CGGCGAGGCTCGGGTCCACCTTGAGGCCGAGCAGCCGCGCGCGGCGCTTGCCGCGGCCCGAACCCGCGTGCTCGAACGCGAGGTGCAGCACCGCGCGGACGACGCGGTCGGGCGTCTCGGCGACGACGAGCATCTGGTCGGGGTCGACGTCGATCGCGTCGAAGGCCGCGCGCGCGGCCGGATCGATCGAAGCCGAGGCCTCGGGCTCCGGGACGCCCATGGCCGTCGGCGCGTCACCGGACAGCCGCAGGATCGCGGGCAGGTCGTCGCGGCGCGCGCGCCGCAGCACCGGACCGTCCACGCGCGCCCCGTCGCAGCCTATTTCGCGAACAGCCGGCTCGGATCGGCGAAGGCCTTGAACTCGAGCGCATTGCCCGACGGATCGAGGAAGAACATCGTCGCCTGCTCGCCGACCTGCCCCTTGAAGCGCACGTGCGGCTCGATGACGAAGGCCGTGCCCGCGGCCTTCAGCGTCTCGGCCATCGCCTCCCACTGCGCCATGCCGAGCACGACGCCGAAGTGGCGCACCGGCACGTCGTCGCCGTCGACCGCGCTGGTCGAGCGGTGGCCGCATTCGTCCGGCGCGAGGTGCGCGACGATCTGGTGGCCGTAGAGGTCGAAGTCGATCCACGCGTCGGACGAGCGGCCCTCGGGACAGCCGAGCAACCCGCCGTAGAACGCGCGCGCGGCCTGCAGGTCGTGCACGGGGAACGCGAGGTGGAAGGGCTGGCTGACGGGATAACCGGACACGGGACGGGCTCCTTCGGGGGGTGCCCTCATTCTACCGGCGCGCCGGGTGCGGCCGGCGTCACGCGGACCGCGCAGTACTTCAGCTCCGGGATCTTGCCCTGCGGGTCGAGCGCGGGATTGGTCAGGCGGTTGGCCGCCGCCTCGGCGTAGGCGAAGGGCACGAAGACCGCGCCGTCGGGCAGGCCGTCGTCGCGGCGCGCGGCGAGCACGATCTCGCCGCGCCGCGACGCGATCCGGACCCGCGCGCCGGGCTCCAGCCCGAGCTTCGCGAGCTCGCGGCCGTTCATCGACGCGGTGGCCTCGGGCTCGACCGCGTCGAGGACCGTCGCGCGACGCGTCATCGACCCGGTGTGCCAGTGCTCGAGCTGGCGGCCGGTGATCAGCACCGCGGGCCAGTCGGCGTCGGGGAGTTCGTCGGCGGTGCGCAGCGCGGCCGGCACCAGCTTCGCGCGGCCGCTGTCGGTCGGGAAGCGCTCGACGAACACCACCGGCTCGCCCGGGTCGGACTCGTCGGCGCACGGGTAGACCGCCGAGCCGTCGCGCTCCAGCCGCGCCCACGAGATCCCGCGGATCGAGGCCATCGCGTGGCGCATCTCCTCGAAGACCTCGGACGGATGGGCATAGGTCCACGGCAGCCCGAGGCGCGTCGCGAGGCTCACGATGATCTCCAGGTCCTGCCGCGCCTGCCCGGGCGGCGCGATCGCCTGGCGACCGAGCTGCACGAGCCGGTCGGTGTTGGTGAAGCTGCCGGTCTTCTCCGCGAACGCCGACGCGGGCAGGATCACGTCGGCCAGCCACGCGGTCTCGGTCGGGAAGATGTCCTGGACGACGAGCAGATCGAGCGAGGCGAGCGCGGCGCGCGCGTGTGCGAGGTCCGGGTCGGACATCGCCGGGTTCTCGCCCATCACGTACATCCCGCGGATCCGCCGCGCGGCGGCCGCGTGCAGGATCTCCACCACCGTGAGCCCGGGCTCGCGGTCGATCCGCGCCCCCCACAGCCGCTCGACGGCGTCGGCCGCGGCCGCATCGCCCACGCGGTGGTAGTCGGGCAGCATCATCGGGATCAGCCCCGCGTCGGACGCGCCCTGCACGTTGTTCTGGCCGCGCAGCGGGTGCAGCCCGGTGCCCGGCCGGCCGATCTGGCCGGTGATCAGCGACAGCGCGATCAGGCAGCGCGCGTTGTCGGTGCCGTGCACGTGCTGGGAGACGCCCATGCCCCACAGGATCATCGACGCCTTCGAGGTGGCGAAGGCGCGCGCGACGGTGCGCAGCGTCGCCGCGTCGATCCCGCAGATCGGCGCCATCCGCTCGGGCGCGTGGTCGCGCACGTTGGCGACGATCGCGTCGTAGTCCTCGGTCCGCGAGGCGACGAACGCGCGGTCGACCAGTCCCTCGTCGACGATCGCGTGCAGCATCGCGTTGAGCATCGCGACGTCGGTGTCGGGACGGAACTGCAGCACGTGCGCCGCGTGACGCGCGAGCTCGGTGCGGCGCGGGTCGGCGACGATCAGCGTGGCGCCCCGCTTCACCGCGTTCTTGATCCAGGTCGCGGCCACCGGATGGTTGACCGTGGGGTTCGCGCCGATCACGAAGATGACGTCGGCCGCCGCGACGTCGGCCACCGGGTTCGAGACCGCGCCCGAGCCGATGCCCTCGAGCAGCGCGGCGACCGACGACGCGTGGCAGAGCCGCGTGCAGTGGTCGACGTTGTTCGTGCCGAAGCCGGTGCGGACCAGCTTCTGGAACAGGTAGGCCTCCTCGTTGCTGCCCTTGGCCGAGCCGAAGCCGGCGAGCGCCGAGGGACCGTGTGTGTCGCGGATGCGCGCGAGGCCGCGGGCGGCGACCTCGAGCGCTTCGTCCCAGCTCGCCTCGCGGAACGCGTCGCGCCAGTCGGCGGGCACGCGGTCGAACGACGGGTTCTTCGGCACGCCGTCGCGGCGGATCAGGGGCACGGTGAGCCGATCGGGATTCGCGACGTAGTCGAAGCCGAAGCGGCCCTTCACGCAGAGCCGCCCGTGGTTGGCCGGACCGTCGCGGCCCTCGACCCAGTCGATGCGGCCGTCGCGGACGTGGTAGGTGACCTGGCAGCCGACGCCGCAGAACGGGCACAGCGAATCGACGCTGCGGTCGACCCGCGTGGGATCGACCGGCTCGCCGGCGCTCGCGCCCACGCGGCGGGGCAGCAGCGCGCCCGTGGGACAGGCCTGCACACATTCGCCGCAGGCCACGCACGAGGACGCGCCCATCGGGTCGCCCTGGTCGAACGACACCCGCACGGCATCGCCGCGGCCGGCCCAGCCGATCACGTCGTTCACCTGCTCCTCGCGGCAGGCGCGAACGCAGCGGCCGCACTGGATGCAGGCGTCGAGGTTCACCGCCATCGCGGGGTGCGACAGGTCGGCCTCGATCGCCTCGCGCATGGCGAAGCGCGTGCCCTCGACGCCGAGCTCGCGTGCCCAGTGGAGCAGTTCCGAGTCCGCGCGCTGCGCGGCGGCCGGCGCCTCCGCGAGCAGCAGCTCGACCACCATCCGCTGCGAGGCCCGCGCGCGCTCGCTGCTCGCACGCACCGTCATGCCCTCCGCGGGCGCCCGGCAGCACGAGGGCGCGAGCACCCGTTCGCCGTCGATCTCGACGACGCAGGCGCGGCAGTTGCCGTCGGGCCGCAGGCCGTCGGCGTGGCACAGGTGGGGCAGCTCGACGCCGTGACGCGCGGCGCAGGACAGGATCGACTCGCCGGGCGCGGCCTCGAGCGCGCGGCCGTCGAGCGTGAAGCGGACCGGCCGGGCGGCCGGATCGGGCCCGAGGGCACGGGCGGCGGTGGGGGCGTTCATCCGCGGGTGACCTCGTGCGGGAAGAAGCGGAGCACCGAGTCGAAGGGGTTCGGCGCGGCCTGGCCGAGACCGCAGATCGACGCGTCGCGCATCGTCCGCGAGAGCTCGCCGAGCAGCGGCGCATCCCAGACCGGCGCCTCGAGCAGCGGTTCGGCCTTCGCGGTGCCGGCCCGGAACGGCGCGCACTGGCCGCAGGACTCGTGGCGGAAGAAGCGCAGCAGGTTCGCGGCCGCGTCGCGCGCGCGGTCGTGCGTCGACAGCACGATCACCGCACACGAGCCGACGAAGGCACCATGCGGCGCCAGCGTGTCGAAGTCGAGCGGCAGGTCGGCGAGCGACGCGGGCAGGATGCCGCCCGAGGCGCCGCCCGGCAGGTAGCCGTACAGGTCGTGGCCGTCGGCCATGCCGCCGCAGTGCTCGTCGACCAGCTCGCGCAGCGTGATGCCGGCGGGCGCGAGCTTCACGCCCGGCAGGCGCACGCGGCCCGACACCGAGAACGAGCGCAGCCCGCGCCGGCCGCGGCGGCCGTGCGCGGCGTAGGCGGCGGCGCCCTCCTCCAGGATCCGCGAGACCCACATCAGCGTCTCGGGGTTGTTGACCAGCGTGGGCCGTCCGAAGAGGCCGACCTGCGCGACGTACGGAGGCCGCAGCCGCGGCATCCCGCGCCGGCCCTCGATCGACTCGATCATCGCCGACTCCTCGCCGCAGACGTAGGCGCCGGCGCCGCGGCGCAGGTGCAGCTCGGGACACGGCGCATCGGCCGACGCGGGCCAGGTCGAGGCGAGCCACGCGCGCAGCGGCGGCAGCTCGCGTTCGAGCCACGCGCGCACCCCGGCGTACTCGTCGCGCAGGTACAGGTAGACGGCCTGCGCGCCGACCGCCCAGGCGCCGATCAGCACGCCTTCGAGGATCCGGTGCGGCGAGGTCTCGAACCAGTGGCGATCCTTGAAGGTGCCGGGCTCGCCTTCGTCGGCGTTGACCGCCATCAGCCGCGGCGCGGACTGCGAGGCCACGGTCCGCCACTTGCGGCCGGTGGGGAAGCCGGCGCCGCCCAGGCCGCGCAGGCCCGCGTCGTCCAGGGCCGCGAAGACCGCGTCGCGGGTCGTCGCGCCGCGCAGGCACTCGAGCAGGCGCGCGTAGTCGCCGGCGGCGAGCGCGTCGGCGAATGCGGGCGCGGGCGGCGGCGTGTCCTCGCGATCGGTGGCGGCGACCGCGGCGAGCACCGTCCGCGGTGTCGCGTCCGGCACCGGCCGACGGTCGACGACCGCGACCGGCCCGCGGTCGCAGCGGCCCACGCAGGGCACGCGCTGCACCCGCACCGCCGCCGGGTCCACGCCCGCCTCGAGCGCGCGCACGAGCGCGTCGGCGCCGGCGAGCGCGCAGGACAGCGAGTCGCAGACCCGGACCGTGAGCGGCGGCGGTGGTGCCTCGCCGTCGCCGACGACGTCGAAGTGGTGATAGAAGGTCGCGACCTCGTACACCTCGGCCTGGGCCATGCGGAACAGCTCGGCGAGCGCCGCGAGTGCGGTGGCGGACAGGTGACCGTCGGCGTCTCGGAGGCGGTGCAGCGCCTCGATCAGCAGGTCGGACCGCCGGGGCAGGTCGTCGATCAGCGACGCGACGCGAGCCCGGACGGCCGGATCGACCGAGCGCCCCTTGGGGCGCCCGACCGGGCGACGGAAACTCAGGGGACGCTCCATGGGCGCGCACTCTAACCGCGAGTGTCTCTGCGGGACATACGTCGGATGACGAGGGCCCCATGGTACCCGCGCGCCGGGCGGCGCCCCGCCCTGCGCGCCGCCGCGACGCGGCGGACGCTGCGTTACTGGAAGAACTCCTTCACCTTGTCCTTCCAGGAGCGGGTCTGCGGCGAGTGCTTGTCGTCCTTCAGCGTGGCCTCGAGCTCGCGCAGCAGGGCCTTCTGCTTGTCGGTGAGCCGCACCGGGGTCTCGACCACCACGTGGGCATACAGGTCGCCCGGATAGCTCGAACGCACGCCCTTGATGCCCTTGCCGCGCAGCCGGAAGGTCTTGCCGGTCTGCGTGCCCTCGGGCAGCTCGATCTCGGCGCTGCCGCCGAGGGTGGGCACCTTCACCGAGCCGCCGAGCGCAGCCGCGGCGATGCCCACCGGCACGTGGCAGTGCAGGTCGTCGCCGTCGCGCTGGAAGACCGCGTGCTCCTTGACGTGGATCTCCACGTACAGGTCGCCGGCCGGTCCGCCGTTGACCCCCGGCTCGCCGTTGCCGGCCGAGCGGATCCGCATGCCCTCGTCGATGCCGGCCGGGATCTTCACCTGCAGCGTCTTGTTGCGCTTCAGGCGGCCCACGCCGTCGCAGGCCTGGCACGGTTCGGGCACCACCTTGCCCGAGCCGTGGCAGGTCGGGCAGGTCTGCTGGATGGAGAAGAAGCCCTGCTGGACACGCACCGAGCCCTGGCCACCGCAGGTGCGGCAGGTCTGCGGCTTGGTGCCCGGCTTGGCGCCGCTGCCGTGGCAGGTGTCGCACTGCTCCCAGGACGGCACGCGGATCTCGGTGTCGAAGCCGTGCGCGGCCTGCTCGAGCGTGATCTCCATCGCGTAGCGCAGGTCGGCGCCGCGGAACACGTTGCTGCGTCCGCCCGGGCCGCGCCCGCCCTGCTGCCCGCCGAAGATGTCGCCGAAGATGTCGCCGAACACGTCGGCGAAGCCGCCGAAGCCCTGCCCACCGGGCCCGCCCGGTCCCCCGGCCATGTTCGGGTCCACACCCGCATGGCCGAACCGGTCGTAGGCCTCGCGCTTGGACGCGTCCGAGAGCATCTCGTACGCCTCCTTCGCTTCCTTGAACTTCTCCTCGGCGCCCTTGTCGTCCGGATTGCGGTCCGGATGGAACTTCATGGCGAGCTTGCGGTACGCCTTCTTGATCTCCTCGTCGGACGCGTTCTTCGCGACGCCGAGGACTTCGTAGTAATCACGCTTCGCCATGTCGGTAGGTGCTCGATCGAAACACGGAATTTAACGCGGAAACGCCGGGACGGCCGCGCGAGGCGCGGACGAACCCGGCGTACCGCGCGGTCTTCGGACGTCAGGCGTCGCGCTTGACTTCCTTGAACTCGGCGTCGACCACGTCGTCGTCCTTCGAGCCCGGCTTCGAGCCCGACGGCCCGCCCGACGCGCCCGCGGCGGCCCCGGCAGCCGCGGCCTCGCCCTGCTGCGACGCGTAGAGCTTCTCGCCGATCTTCTGCGACGCGGTCATCAGCGCGGTGGTCGCGGTGTCGATCGCGGCCTTGTCCTCGCCCTTCAGCGCGGACTCGAGCTCCTTGATCGCCGCCTCGACCGGGTCCTTGTCGGCCGCGGTGACCTTGTCGCCCAGCTCGGTCATCGACTTGCGGACCGAGTGGATCATCGCCTCGCCCTGGTTGCGCGCCTCGACCAGCTCGCGACGCGCGTGGTCCTCGGCGGCGTTCGCCTCGGCGTCCTTCACCATCTTCTGGATCTCGTCCTCGGTCAGGCCCGAGTTCGCCTTGATGGTGATCTTGTTCTCCTTGCCGGTGGCCTTGTCCTTGGCCGACACGTGCAGGATGCCGTTGGCGTCGATGTCGAAGGTCACCTCGATCTGCGGCGTGCCGCGCGGCGCCGGCGGGATGCCCTCGAGGTTGAACTCGCCGAGCGCCTTGTTGCCCTGCGCCATCTCGCGCTCGCCCTGGAACACCTTGATCGTCACCGCCGGCTGGTTGTCGTCGGCCGTCGAGAAGGTCTGCGAGAACTTGGTCGGGATGGTCGTGTTCTTCGTGATCATCTTCGTCATCACGCCGCCGAGCGTCTCGATGCCGAGCGACAGCGGGGTGACGTCGAGCAGCAGCACGTCCTTGCGGTCGCCGGACAGCACCGAGCCCTGGACGGCCGCACCCACCGCCACCGCCTCGTCGGGGTTGACGTCCTTGCGCGGGTCCTTGCCGAAGAACTCCTTGACCTTCTCCTGGACCTTAGGCATCCGGGTCATGCCGCCGACCAGGATCACGTCGTCGATCTCCGAGACCTTGACGCCCGCGTCCTTGATCGCGATGCGGCAGGGCTCGATGGTCTTCTCGATCAGCTCGTCCACCAGCGCCTCGAACTTCGCGCGGGTGATCTTCAGGTTCATGTGCTTCGGACCGGACGCGTCGGCCGTGATGTACGGCAGGTTGATCTCGGTCTGCTGCGACGAGGACAGCTCGATCTTCGCCTTCTCGGCGGAGTCCTTCAGCCGCTGCAGCGCGAGCACGTCCTTCGACAGGTCGACGCCCTGCTCCTTCTTGAACTCGGCGATCAGGTAGTCGATCAGGCGCTGGTCGAAGTCCTCGCCGCCGAGGAAGGTGTCGCCGTTGGTGGAGAGCACCTCGAACTGCATCTCGCCGTCGACGTCGGCGATCTCGATGATCGACACGTCGAAGGTGCCGCCGCCGAGGTCGTAGACGGCGATCTTGCGATCCTTGCCGGCGCCCTTGTCGAGGCCGAACGCGAGCGCGGCCGCGGTCGGCTCGTTGATGATCCGCTTGACCTCGAGGCCCGCGATGCGGCCCGCGTCCTTGGTCGCCTGGCGCTGGGCGTCGTTGAAGTAGGCGGGCACGGTGATGACCGCTTCCGTCACTTCCTCGCCGAGGTAGTCCTCGGCGGTCTTCTTCATCTTGCGCAGGACCTCGGCCGAAACCTGGGGCGGCGCGATCTTCTTGTCGCGGACCTGCACCCAGGCATCGTTGTTGTCGGCCTTCACGATGCCGTAGGGCATCAGGTTGATGTCCTTCTGGACTTCCTTCTCGGCGAACTTGCGGCCGATCAGCCGCTTGACCGCGTACAGCGTGTTCCGCGGGTTGGTGACCGCCTGGCGCTTGGCCGGCGCGCCCACGAGGATCTCGCCGTCCTCCATGTACGCGATGATCGACGGGGTCGTGCGCGCGCCCTCGGAGTTCTCGATGACCTTGGGCTGGCCGCCCTCCATCACCGCGACGCACGAGTTGGTCGTGCCCAGGTCGATGCCGATGATCTTGCCCATGTGTCCGGGTTCCTGTCTGAAGGTGTGTAAGGGTTGGTCTGGTGCGAAGGTGGGTTCGGGGTCGGCCGAATCAAGAGGCGGCGCGCACGGTCACCAGGGCCGGGCGGAGCACGCGGTCGTTGATCAGGTAGCCCTTCTGCAGCACCGAGACCACGTGGTTGGCCGGCACGTCGCCGGCCGGGACCATCGAGATCGCCTGGTGGCGGTTCGGATCGAACTTCTCGCCCGCCGGGTCGATCACCTGCAGCTTGTGCTTGTCGAAGGCGACGACGATCTGCCGCAGCGTTGCCTCGACCCCTTCGCGCAGCGCCTCGACGGTCGGCGTCTCGACCTTCAGCGCCATCTCCAGGCTGTCGCGGACCGGCAGCAGGCTCTCGGCGAAGGCCTCGATCGCGTACTTGTGGGCGGCGGCGAGCTCGATCTGGCTGCGCTTGCGCAGGTTGTCCATCTCGGCACGGGCCCGCAGCGCCATGTCCATGTACTCGGTGGCGCGCGCCTCGGCGTCCACCAGGCGGGCGCGCTCGTCGGCGTCCAGCGGGCCGCCGGCCGCCTCGGCGGTGGCGGCCTCGTGGGCCGAACCGGGCATGCCCGTGTCGGGGCCGGCAGCGCCGGCGTCCGGGCCGGATTCGGGTTTCGCGTTCGGGTCGCTCATCGTTTGTCTTTGTGGATCAGGGACTTGTTGACGTTCGCCGGGGCACGTTGGGGCGGTTCCCGGAATTTCAAGGGGCCGCCCGGATCGACACGAACGTGTGACGATCCGACGCCTTGTTGCGATTGACGCCCGCTCCGGCGGCCGGCGATAGTCACCGCTCCCCGGCGCCCGGTCGATGCCGGACGTCACGATCCCCACCAGCCGGTCACGAGGAGCGCACGAGATGGGTCTGATGTCTTTCCTGAAAGATGCGGGCGAGAAGCTGTTCGGCAAGGGGCAGGCCCAGGCCGCCCAGCAGGCCGCGGCCGCCGATCCGGCGAGCGCCGAGAAGAAGGCTGCGGCCAACGACGCGGCGGCCAAGGCGATCACCGACTACATCCGGTCGATGAACCTCGACGCCACCGGGCTGCTGGTGGAGTTCGACGGCGGCAGCAGCGCGGTCACCGTCCGCGGCATCGCGCCCGACCAGGCGACGAAGGAGAAGATCCTGCTGTGCTGCGGCAACGTGGCCGGCGTGGCGTCGGTGAACGACCAGATGACCGTGGAGGTGCCGGTCGAGGAATCGAAGTGGTACACCGTGAAGAGCGGCGACACCCTGTCGAAGATCGCCAAGGAGTACTACGGCAACGCGAACGCCTACATGCAGATCTTCGAGTCGAACAAGCCGATGCTCACCCACCCGGACAAGATCTATCCGGGCCAGGTGCTGCGGATCCCGCCGAAGGCCTGAGGCCCGTCAGAACCCGGGCGGCCGCCGACGGTGCCAGTCGGTGGCGGCCTGGAACGCGCGGCCGGCGCGGACCAGCGTCGGCTCGCCCAGCATCCGTCCCACCAGCTGCACGCCCACCGGCATCCCGGCCGCGGTCACGCCGCCCGGCATCGTGATCGTGGGCTGGCCGGTCATGTCGGACGGCGAGGTGTAGCGCCCCAGCCGGATCCGGTGACCGGGAATCTTCCGCAGGGCGGCGATATCGTCCAGGCTCGGGCCGGCGAGCGGCATCGCCGGCATCAGCAGCAGGTCCACCCGCTTCATCAGCGCGGCCATCCGGCCGGCGTAGTCCATCCGCTCCAGCAGCACGCGCTGCAGGTCGACCGCCGAGAGCGCCAGGCCGCTGTCCAGCAGACCGGCCAGCATCGGGCCGTAGTCGTCGCGGCGGGCCGGGAAGGTGGCGGCGTGGGCCGTCGCCGCCTCGACCGCGCACAGCGACAGCCAGGCGGCGACGACCGCGTCGGTGGGCGGCACGTCGACCGGCAGCACCTCGGCGCCCAGCTCGCGCAGCACCGCGGCGGCGGCGCGCACCGCGGCCGCGACCTCCGGGTCGACATCGCCGCAGGCCCAGCCTTCGTCGAGACCGATCCGCAGGCCGTCGAGCCGGACGGCCTCGCCGGCCAGGTAATCGGGCACCGGCTCGTGCAGCGCGGTCGGGTCGTTCGCGTCGGGCCCGGCGAGCGCGCCCAGCATCGCGCCGCAGTCGGCCGCGCTGCGGCACATCGGACCGAGGTGGTCGAGCGAGGCGGCGAGCTCGAACGCGCCGAAGCGCGAGACGCGCCCCCAGGTGGGCTTCAGTCCCGTCACGCCGCAGGCGGCCGACGGATAGCGGATCGAGCCGCCGGTGTCGGTGCCGATCGAGCCGTGGCAGAGCGCGGCCGCGGTCCCGACGCCCGACCCGCTCGACGAGGTGCCGGTCCAGGCGGCGGCGTCCCACGGGTTGCGCGGCGGGGTGATCGACGGATGGTGCGCGGAGAACGCGGCCTCGGTCATCTGCAGCTTGCCGAGCAGCACCGCGCCCGCTTCGCGCAGGCGACGCACGACGGTGCCGTCGACCGCGGGGACGAAGTCACGATGGATCGTCGTGCCGGCCGCCGTGGGCACGCCGGCGGTCCAGCAGAGGTCCTTGATGCCGACGGGCACGCCGGCGAGCGGGCCGACGGTCTCGCCGCGGGCGAGCCGGGCGTCGACCTCGGCGGCCTGCGCGAGCGCCAGCTCGGGCGTGAGGCGCGCGTAGGCGCGCAGCGCGGGGTCCAGGCGCTCGATCCGACGCAGCATCGCACGCGCGGCCTCGGTCGCGGAGACCTCGCGGGCCCGGATGCGGGCCGCGAGGTCGGTCAGGTCCAGCCAGGCGAGGTCGTCGTCGGTCATCGCGGTCGGGAGGTGGGGGGGATCAGACCGAGGGGTGACGGCGGTGCCAGTCGGTCACTCTCTGGAACGCGCGGCCGGCACGGACCAGCCGGTCCTCGTGCAGGTGGCCGGCCACCAGCTGCACGGCGATCGGCAGGCCGCCGGACGTGAAAGCGGCCGGCAGCGTGATCGTCGGATGGCCGCTCATGTCGAAGGGCGCGGTGTAGCGGACCAGCGCGGCGAGCTGCTCGGGCACCTGACCCAGCGTCGCCATCGTCGCGACCGTGGGCGCGGCGAACGGCTGGCCGGGGATCAGCATCAGGTCGACGTCGGCGAAGACCGCGTGGACGCGGCCGCGGAACTCGGCACGGCGCAGCAGGATCTTCTGGTAGTCGAGGCCCGACAGCGCGCGGCCGGCCTCGATGAAGCCCGACAGGCCCGGGCCGTACTCGGCCTTGCGCGCCGGGTAGGTCCGTTCGTGGGCGATCGCGGTCTCGACCGCGCAGTTCGGCCCCCAGTCGTCGGTGATCTGCCCGACCTCGGGAAAGACGATCGGCCGGATCGCGGCGCCGAGCCCGCGCAGCACGTCGAGCGCTTCGCGGAACGCGCGCACCACCGGCGCCTCCACGCCCTCGGTGCACCAGCGCTCGTCGACGCCGATCGTCAGGTCGGCGAGCGAACGGTCGTCGCCGGCGAGGTAGTCGGGCACCGGCGAATGCGACGCGGTGGGGTCGTTGGGGTCGGGGCCGGCGATCGCGCCCAGCATCAGCCCGCAGTCGGCGGCGCTGCGGCACATCGGGCCGAGGTGATCGAGCGAGGCCGCCAGCTCGAACGCGCCGAAGCGCGAGACACGGCCCCAGGTGGGCTTGAGCCCGGTCACGCCGTTGGCGATCGACGGGAAGCGGATCGAACCGCCGGTGTCGGAGCCGATCGAACCGAAGCACAGGCCGGCCGCGGTGGCCACGCCCGAGCCGCTCGACGACGCGCCCGCCCAATGGTCACGGTGCCAGGGGTTGACCGGCACGGTGATCGCGGGATGGTGGTCGGCGAACGCGCCCTCGGTGAGCTGCAGCTTGCCGAGCAGCACGCTGCCGGCGACGCGCAGGCGCTCGGTCACCGTGCCGTCACGCGTCGGCACGAAGTCGCGGTGGATCGGCATGCCCGCCATGGTCCGCACGCCCGCGGTCCAGCACAGGTCCTTCAACGCGATCGGCACGCCGTGCAGGAGGCCCAGGTATTCGCGCCGCATGATCCGCTGCTCGGCGCGGCGCGCCTGCTCGAGCGCGAGCTCGGGCGTGACGGTGGCATACGAGAAGTGGCGAGGATCGACCTGCTCGATCCGCCGCAGCATCGCCTCGGTCACCTCGACCGGCGACACCTTGCGCTGCTGGATCAGCGCCGCGAGTTCGGTGATCTCCAGCCAGTGGAGCGCGTCGGGTCCCATGCGCCCTTCCCCGGTTCAGGCGGTCTTCGCGACCGGCAGGCCGAGTTCGCGGATCATCGCGTCGCGCATCGCGAACTTCTGCGGCTTGCCGGTGGCGGTGAGGGGGAACTCGCGGACGCTCTTCACGTGGCGCGGCACCTTGTAGTGGGCGATGCGGCCCTGGCAGAACGCGCGGATCTCGTCGGCGGTGATCGATTCGCCGGGCTTCGGCACGATCCACGCGCAGACCTCTTCGCCCAGGCGCGCATCGGGCACGCCGAAGACCTGCACCGCCTGCACCTTGGGGTGCGTGTAGAGGAACTCCTCGACCTCGCGCGGGAACACGTTCTCGCCGCCGCGGATCAGCATGTCCTTCACTCGGCCCACGATGTTGCACCAGCCATCGGCGTCGATCGTGGCGAGGTCGCCGGTGTGCATCCAGCCGGCCTCGTCGATCACCTCGCGGGTGCGCTCCGGGTCCTCCCAGTAGCCGCGCATCACCAGATAGCCGCGCGTGCAGAGCTCGCCCGGCGTGCCCACCGGCACGATCCGGCCGTCGGGCCCGACGATCTTCACCTGCGCGTGCGGCTGGATGCGGCCGACGGTGGACACGCGCCTCTCGATCGGATCGTCGACGCTCGACTGGAACGAGATCGGGCTGGTCTCGGTCATCCCGTACCCGATCGTGACCTCCTTCATGTGCATCCGGTCGATCACCTGCCGCATCGTCTCGATCGGGCACGGCGCACCGGCCATGATGCCGGTGCGCAGCGTCGACAGGTCGTGCCGCGCGAAGTCCGGGTGATCGAGCATCGCGATGAACATCGTCGGCACGCCGTGCAGCGCGGTGCAGCGCTCGCGCGCGACGGCGGCGAGCGTCTGGCCGGCGTCGAAGGACTCGCCGGGGAACACCATCGCGGCGCCGACCGCGGTGCAGGCGAGCACGCCCAGCACCATGCCGAAGCAGTGGTAGAGCGGCACCGGGATCGCAAGCCGGTCGGCGTGCGACAGCCGCATCGCCTTCGCGGTGAAGCGCGCGTTGTTGACGATGTTGAAGTGCGTGAGCGTCGCGCCCTTCGGCGAGCCGGTGGTGCCGCTGGTGAACTGGATGTTGATCGGGTCGTCGGGCTCGAGCGCAGCGGCGAGCGACGCGAGGCGCGCGTGCTGGGCGGGCCCGGCGACGCGTCGCCATGCGTCGAAGCCGACCGCGCGCGGCGGCACCGGACCGTCGCCGAGCACGATCACGTGCTTCAGGTGCGGCAGGCGCTCCGAGTGCAGCTCGACGCTGGAGGCGCCCGGATCGGGCCGGAACGCGAGTTCCGGCGCGAGCGACTGCAGCATGCCGACGTAGTCGCTCGACTTCAGCCGCCGCGCCATGATCAGCGCGCGGCAGCGGACGGCATTGAGCGCGTACTCGAGCTCGGACGTGCGGTAGGCCGGATTGATGTTGACCAGGATCGCGCCGATCCGCGCGGTACCGAACTGCGCGAGCAGCCACTCGACCCGGTTCGGTGCCCAGATGCCGACGCGGTTGCCGCGGCGGATGCCGAGCGCGAGCAGCGCGGCGGCGACCTCGTCGCTGCGCCGCTTCAGGTCGTGCCACGACAGCCGTTCGCCCGACTCGCAGAACACCGCCGCGTCGCGCGCGCCCCAGCGTTCGCAGGCGCGGTCGAGCAGCTGCGGGACCGTCAGGTACTTCAGGGGATCGGAGGTCGGCCCGGCGACGTACGAGACCGTGCCCTGCGGGCGCAGGCCCTCGTCGGCCGGCCCCTTCAGCCAGTCGGACGCGAACGGGTTGCGGTCTCGGGCGCTCATCCGGGCTCGCGGGTCAGAGCTCTCGCCAGTCGGCCGACTGCTCGAACGCGTGCGCGGCGCGATAGATCGTCGACTCGTTCCAGTGCCTGGCGATCAGCATCATGCCGACCGGCAGGCCCTGGCTCAGGCCGCAGGGCACGTTCATGCCCGGATGCCCGCTGACGTCGAACGGACACGTGTTGGCGAGCATCTCGAAGCCGCGCTGGCACCAGAGCGCCAGCGGCGCGTTCTGCGGCGGGATCGGGGTGGCCTTCATCGGCAGCGTCGGCATCAGCAGCAGGTCGTAGCGCGACAGCGCCTCGTCGTAGGCCGCGCGCAGCCGCCGGGCGAGGTTCTGGGCCTTCGCGTAGAAGTGGCCGCGGTAGTGCTTGATGAAGTACTCGCCGGCGAACATGGAGACCTTGAGCGTGCGCGAGAGCTCGTTCGCGCGCGAGCGCCAGTTCGCGTGCGCGTCCAGCAGCGAGGTGGTGTACAGGCCCTCCCAGCTGAAGCCCATGCCGTTGCCGTGCATCATCTGCGCCATCAGGCCTTCGAGCGCGATCGGCGTCCAGATCGCCGGGCCGTCGAGGTGCATCGGGATCGACACGTCCTCGACGTGCGCGCCCATCGCACGCAGCCGGTTGGCCGCGTCGCGGACCTTCGCGTCGACGTCGGGCTCGCTGTTCGGATGGCCGAAGCCCTCGACGAGCACCCCGATCCGCAGGCCCGCGACGCCGCGGCCGAGCGCCGCGGTGTAGCGGTCGACACGGACGTTGTACTGCCGCGGGTCGAGTCCGTCGGGGCCGGCGATGACTTCGAGCAGCAGCGCGTTGTCGGCGACCGTCGTGGTCATCGGGCCGGCGTGGTCGATGGTGGCCTCGATGGGCATCACGCCGGTGTACGGCACCAGGCCGTGGGTGGGCTTCATGCCGTAGCAGCCCGACCAGCCGGCGGGCATCCGGATCGATCCGCCCTGGTCGCCGCCGATGCCCATCTCGACCTCGCCCGCGCCGACCAGCGACGCCGTGCCCGAGGACGAACCGCCGGCCGAGTAGCCGTACTTCCACGGGTTGTGGACCGGGCCGTGCTGCGAGGTGTGCGAACCGCCGGACAGGCAGAAGGATTCGCAGTGCGCCTTGCCGACGATGGTGCCGCCGGCATCGAGGATGCGGGTCACCAGCGTCGCGTCGACGTCGGGCACGTAGCCCTCGAGCGTGGTGGCGCCGTTCATCATCGGCACGCCGGCCAGGCAGACGTTGTCCTTCAGCACCACGCGCTTGCCGGCGAGCGGCCCGTGCGCGGCGCCGCGCACCTCCGACTTCACCGCCCACGCGTTCATCGCGTTCTCGTTCGGGCCGGGCCGGTAGCCGGGGGTACGCGGATACCGCACCGGCGGCAGGTTGTCGGGCATCGCCGCGACGCGGTCGTACGACTGGAAGGTGCCCTCGAGCACCTCGAGGTACTCGGCGACCTCGCGGTCGGACATGCTCATGTGCAGGCCCGAGACGATGGACTTCAGCTGATCGAGCGTCGGACGCTTGACGGACGTCATGGACTCCCCCGGGACCGCGGCGGCGCGCGGCGGGTTGGTGGCCGCGGACGCGGCGGAGGACGGGCGCGCGGCCGGGGCCGGACGCGCCGGAG
>JBAXJZ010000033.1:0-15669 GCA_037137595.1 Burkholderiales bacterium
CGGCTGGTGGCCGACGCCCAGCTCGCGTCGACGCGCGCGCCGGAACGCGGCGGCGCGCGGATCGCGCTGACCAATCCCGGCGGGATGCGCGCGGACATCGCGTGCGCGGCGCCGCCCTGCCCGGTGAGCTATGCGGACGCGTTCGCGGCGCAGCCCTTCGGCAACGGGCTGGTGGTGATGACGCTGACCGGCGCGCAGCTGCGCGAGGCGCTGGAGCAGCAGTTCACCGGCGTGAACGCGCAGCGCCCGCGGGTGCTGCAGCCGTCGGCCGGCTTCGAGTGGCGGTGGCGGGCGCGCGGGCCCGAGGGGCAGCGGGTGACGGAGATGCGGCTGGACGGCGTGCCGATCGACCCGGCGGCGCGCTATCGGGTGACGGTCAACGCGTTCCTCGCCGACGGCGGGGACGGCTTCGACGTGTTCCGCAGCGGCGCCGAGCGGACGGGCGGCGTGCTCGACGTGACCGCGCTGGTGGACTGGCTCGGCGCGCGGCCGGTGACCACGCCGCCGCGCGAGGCGCGGGTGCGGCGGGAGGACTGACGGGGCGGGCGCGGCCGAGGCGGCGCGCGCCGGACCGCAGGCGAGCCGCCGGGCCGCGGGCGGGCGCGAGCCGATCCGCGAACGAACGGGCCGTCAGCGCGTCGTCGTCGCCGCGCCCGCCGCCGGCAGCGGCGCGCCCAGCTCGATCGACACCCGCGCCGCCAGCCGCACGATCGCCTCGGTCAGCTCGGTCCGACGCTTCGCGGTCAGGCCGGCCTTGATCACGCTGACCGCGACGGCCGCGCCCGCCGAGCCGCCGCGCGCGTCGAACACCGGCGCGCCGAAGCACTGCATGCCCTCGGCCGTCTCCTCGTCGTCCACCGCCCAGCCGTGGCGGCGTGCGGCGTCGAGCTGGCGGCGCAGCGCGGGCAGGGTCGCGACGCCGTTGCGGGTGAGGCGGGGCAGCGGCGCGTCGCCGAGCCGCTCGCGGACCGCCTCGTCGTCGAGGGTGGCGAGCATCGCCTTGCCCGAGGACGTGCAGGCGGCGGGGAAGCGGCCGCCGACGCGGAAGTTGACCGCGAGCGGGCGGCTGCCCTGGCGGCAGGCGAGGTAGACCACGTCCGGGCCGTCGAGCGAGGCGAGCATCACGGTCTCGGTGCCGAGCTCGGCCACGCTGTCCACGTGGGCGTCGAACGCGCGGCGCACGTCCGACTGCGCGGTCCAGGCGTCCGCCCACTGCAGCGGCTTCGGTCCGAGCGAGAACTCCGCGTCGCCGTTGCGGCGGGCGAGCCCCAGCGAGACCAGCGTGGCGAGCAGGCCGTGCACGCTCGAGCGCGGCAGCGACAGCGCGCGCGAGAGGTCGGCGAGGGAGCGCGGCTGGCGCGACGCGGCGAGCGCATCGAGCAGCGCGACCGCGCGCTCGACCGCGGGCACCAGGCGGACGGGCTCGGCGGCGGGGACGGGGCGTGGGGAGGCGGTTGACATGGATTCGGGCGCTGCGGACAATCCTCTCAGATTCTGAACGAGCATTCAACCTGTTGAACGGACTGCGTCGGCACCGCGCCGCATCCGGTCCGCTCCCACCCCGACACGACCCCGGCCCGCCGCCTGCGGCGCGCCGCCGCACGGAGACTCGAACATGGGCACCACCGACCCCCAGGTCGCAGCCGTCACCGGCCTGAACCTCCCGGCCGTCGTCGGCCACTGGATCGACGGCGCGCCGAGCGCGCCGCCGGCCGGCAGCCGCCACGGCGACGTCTACAACCCGGCCACCGGCGAACGGGTGCGCACGGTCGCGCTGGCCGACACCGCGCTGGTCGACGCGGCGGTGAAGTCGGCCGCCAAGGCCTTCCCCGCCTGGGCCGCGACGCCGCCGCTGCGCCGCGCCCGCGTGATGTTCAAGTTCAAGGAGCTGCTCGAGCGCCACGCCGACGAGCTCGCCGCGATCATCACCGCCGAGCACGGCAAGGTCTTCTCCGACGCGCAGGGCGAGGTCACGCGCGGCATGGAGGTGGTGGAGTTCGCCTGCGGCATCCCGTCGCTGCTGAAGGGCGAGTACACCGAGCAGGTGGGCACGGGCATCGACGCGTGGTCGGTCCGCCAGTCGCTGGGCGTGGTGGCCGGCATCACGCCGTTCAACTTCCCGGCGATGGTCCCGATGTGGATGTTCCCGGTGGCGATCGCCTGCGGGAACTGCTTCGTGCTCAAGCCCTCCGAGCGTGATCCCTCGGCGCCGCTGCTCATCGCGAAGCTGCTGAAGGAGGCGGGCCTGCCCGACGGCGTGTTCACCGTCGTCAACGGCGACAAGGAGGCGGTCGACGCGCTGCTCGCGCATCCGACCGTGCAGGCGATCTCGTTCGTCGGCTCGACCCCGATCGCGAAGTACATCCACGAGACCGCGTCGAAGCACGGCAAGCGCGTGCAGGCGCTGGGCGGCGCGAAGAACCACCTGGTGGTGATGCCCGACGCCGACATGGACCAGGCGGTGGACGCGCTGATCGGCGCGGCCTATGGCTCGGCCGGCGAGCGCTGCATGGCGGTGTCGGTCGCGGTCGCGGTGGGCGAGGGCACGGCCGACCGGCTGGTGGCCGCGCTCAGCGAGCGGGTGCGCAGGATCAAGGTCGCCGACGGGATGGACAAGACCGCGGAGATGGGCCCGCTGGTCACGAAGCAGCACTTCGAGAAGGTCCGCGGCTACGTCGACACCGGCGTGGCCGAGGGTGCGAAGCTGGTGGTCGACGGCCGCGGCCTGAAGGTGCCGGGCCGCGAGAACGGCTTCTTCCTCGGCGGCTGCCTGTTCGACGACGTGAAGCCGTCGATGAAGATCTACCAGGAGGAGATCTTCGGGCCGGTGCTGGGCATCACGCGCGTGCAGGGCTTCGAGGATGCGCTGAAGCTGATCAACGACCACGAGTTCGGCAACGGCGTGTGCATCTTCACGCGCGACGGCGACGCGGCGCGCGAGTTCGCCACCCGCGTGCAGATCGGCATGGTGGGCATCAACGTGCCGATCCCGGTGCCGATGGCGTTCCACTCGTTCGGCGGCTGGAAGAACTCGCTGTTCGGCGACCACCACATGCACGGGCCCGAGGGCGTGCGCTTCTACACGCGCTACAAGGCGGTCACGCAGCGCTGGCCCGCGGGCATCCGCTCGGGCGCCGAGTTCGTGATGCCGACGATGAAGTGACCGACGCGGTCCCGCCGCGCGCGGGACGCCCGACGGGGAGGCAGGCATGACGGTCGGATCGGGGCTCGCGGGCCGCGGCATCGCGCGGCGGCTCGGCACGGCGCTGCCCATCGTGCAGGCGCCGATGGCCGGCGGCATCACCACGCCGGCGATGGTCGCGGCGGCCTGCGAGGCCGGACTGCTCGGCTCGCTCGCGGCCGCGGCGCTGCCGCCCGCGCGGATCCGCGACGAGGTCGCCGCGATCCGCGCGCTGACCACGAAGCCCTTCGCGGTGAACCTCTTCGTGCTCGACGAACCGGGCACGTTCCCGCGTGACGGCGAGGCCGCGTCGATCGCGCGGCTGGCCGAGTGGCGGGCGCGCTACGGGCTGCCCGCGCAGGCCTCGCCCGCGAAGGTCTGCGAGTCCAGCGCCGAGCAGCTGGCCGCGGTGATCGAGGCCGCGCCCTCGGCGGCGAGTTTTCATTTCGGGCTGCCGCCCCGTGACGCGATCGACGCGCTCAAGCGTGCGGGCAGTCTCGTGCTGGGCAGCGCGACGAACGTCGCCGAGGCGCATGCCTGGGCCGAGGCCGGCGCCGACGCGATCGTCGCGCAGGGCGGCGAAGCGGGCGGGCATCGCGGCACCTTCATCGGGGGCGTGGAGGAAGGCGCGATCGGCACGATGGCGCTGGTGCCCCGGCTGGTCGACGCGGTGGACGTGCCGGTGATCGCGGCCGGCGGGATCATGGACGGGCGCGGCATCGCCGCGGCCTTCGCGCTCGGCGCGGTCGGCGTGCAGATGGGCACGGCCTTCCTCGCCTGCGACGAATCCGGCGCCCACCCCGCGTGGAAGGCCGTGCTCGCCGAGGCGGACACGCGCGGCACGCGGCTCACCCGGGTGTTCTCGGGACGGCACGCGCGCGGGCTGGTCAACGGGTTCATGGACGCGATGCGGCCGCACGAGGACGCGGGGCCGGTCTATCCGGTGCAGAACGCGCTGACCGGCGAGATGCGGGCGGCCGCGACCCGCGCGGGCGACGTCGAAGCGATGTCGCTGTGGGCGGGGCAGGCGGCGGCGCTCGCGCGTCGGCTGCCCCTCGGCGAGCTGGTGGCGCGCCTCGTGGCGGAGTACGACGCCGCGGTCGCGGGGCTGGGCGGGGTGCGCGCATGACGCCCTCGGTCGGCACCGCGTGGATGCTGCTCGTCGTGGCCGGGCTGCTCGAGGTCGTCTGGGCGCTGGGGCTGAAGTACAGCGACGGGTTCACGAAGCCGCTGCCCTCGGTGGTGGTGATCGTGGGCGCGGCGGCGAGCTTCTGGCTGCTGTCGGTCGCGATGCGGGTGCTGCCCGCGGGCACGGCCTACGCGGTCTGGGTCGGCATCGGCGCGGCCGGGACCGCGCTGCTCGGGATGGTGCTGCTGGGCGAGGCGGCGACGACGGCACGGCTCGCGTGCATCGTGCTGATCGTGGCCGGGGTGCTGGGATTGAAGCTGGTGTCGGGCGACTGACACGCACCGGCGGCCGCGGGCCGCCATCGGAGTGGATGCGATGACGATGCAACTGAAGGACGGGGCGCTGCTGAAGGTCCAGGGCTGGATCGACGGGCAGTGGGTCGGCGCGGACTCGGGGGCGACCTTCGCGGTCACCGATCCGGCCACCGGCGCGAAGATCGTCGAGGTGGCCGACATGGGCGCGGCCGAGACGCGGCGCGCGATCGACGCGGCCGCGCGGGCCCTGCCGGCCTGGCGGTCGAAGACCGCGAAGGAGCGGGGCGCGATCCTGCGGAAGTGGTTCGAGCTGATGATCGCGCACACCGACGACCTCGCGCTGCTGATGACCACCGAGCAGGGCAAGCCGCTCGCCGAGTCGCGCGGCGAGGTGGCCTACGGCGCGAGCTTCCTCGAGTGGTTCGCGGAGGAGGGCAAGCGCGTCTACGGCGACGTGATCCCCACCGTGGCCAACGACCGGCGGCTGCTGGTCATCAAGCAGCCGATCGGCGTCTGCGCGACGATCACGCCGTGGAACTTCCCGATCGCGATGATCACCCGCAAGGTCGGCCCGGCGCTGGCGGCGGGCTGCACGATCGTCGCGAAGCCCGCCGAGGCGACGCCGCTGTCGGCGCTGGCGCTGGCCGAGCTCGCGCACCGCGCGGGCGTGCCGGCGGGCGTCTTCAACGTCGTGACCGGCGACGCGCACCGCGCGCCCGAGATCGGCCTGGAGATGTGCACGAACCCCATCGTGAGAAAAGTCTCTTTCACCGGGTCCACCGAGGTCGGCCGGATCCTGCTTCGCCAGTCGGCCGACACCGTGAAGAAGCTGTCGCTGGAACTCGGCGGCAATGCGCCCTTCATCGTCTTCGACGACGCGGACGTGGACGCCGCGGTCGAGGGTGCGATCGCGTCGAAGTACCGCAACGCCGGCCAGACCTGCGTCTGCGCGAACCGGCTCTACGTGCAGGCGGGTGTCTACGACGCGTTCGCGGCGAAGCTGGCCGCGAAGGTCGCGCAGTTCAAGGTCGGTTCGGGCACGGAGCCCGGCGTGACCATCGGGCCGCTGATCGAGCCGGCGGCCGTCGAGAAGGTCAAGGAACACGTCGCCGACGCGGTGGGCAAGGGCGCGACCGTGGTCACCGGCGGCAAGCCGCACGCGCTCGGCGGGCTGTTCTTCGAGCCGACGGTGCTGACCGGCGTCACGTCCGCGATGAAGGTGGCGCGCGAGGAGACCTTCGGGCCGGTGGCGCCGCTGTTCCGCTTCGAGACCGAGGCCGATGCGATCGCGATGGCGAACGACACCGAGTTCGGCCTGGCCGCGTACTTCTTCTCCCGCGACATCGGCCGCGTGTTCCGTGTGGCCGAGGCGCTGGAGTCCGGCATGGTCTGCGTGAACTCGGGCCTGCTGTCGAACGAGGTGGCGCCCTTCGGCGGCGTCAAGCAGTCGGGCCTGGGCCGCGAGGGCTCGAAGTACGGCATCGACGAGTACCTGGAGATCAAGTACCTGTGCCTGGCCGGGATGTGACGGCGGCCGGGATGTTCGCAACGCGCCGGTCGCGGGCAGGGGCCCGTGGCGGCGCCGGCGGCCCGCGCGGGTCGCGGTTCGAGGAGACGTGACGATGAAGATGCGCGCCGCGGTGTTGCGGCAGATCGGCCTGCCGGCGCCCTATGCCGACAGCAGGCCGCTGTCGATCGAGGAGGTGGAGCTCGCGGCCCCGGGGCCGGGCGAGCTGCGGGTGAAGATCCATGCGGCCGGGCTCTGCCATTCGGACCTGTCGGCGATCAACGGCGACCGGCCCTGGCCGGTGCCCATCGTGCCGGGACACGAGGCCGCGGCCGAGATCGTCGAGGTCGGTGCTGGCGTGCTCGACGTGAAAGTGGGCGATCACGTCGTGCTGATCTTCCGGCCGTCCTGCGGCGCCTGTCCCGACTGCTCGGTGGGTCGGCCGGCGCTCTGCGGACCGGGCGGGGAGTCGAACGCCACCGGTTCGCTGCTCGGCGGCTACAAGCGCCTCGGCCTGGTCGGTGGCGGCGCGCTGAACCACCACCTGGGCTGCGCGGCGTTCGCCGAGTACGCCACGGTGTCGCGGCGCTCGGTGGTGCCGATCGACCCGGAGCTGCCCTGGGAGCAGGCCGCGCTGTTCGGCTGCGCGGTGCTGACGGGCGCCGGTGCGGTGTTCAACACCGCGAAGATCGAGGCCGGGTCGCGGACCGCGGTGGTCGGGCTGGGCGGCGTGGGCTTCTCGTCGCTGCTGGCGGCGGTGGCGGCCGGCGCGCGCGACATCGTCGCGGTGGACATGCTGCCGGCGAAGCTCGAGCTCGCGAAGTCGCTGGGCGCGACCGCGACCTTCGACGCGCGCGATCCGGACGTGATCGCGAAGGTGAAGGCGGCGACCGGCGGCGGCGTCGACTATGCGTTCGAGATGGCGGGTGCGGTGCCGGCGCTCGAACTGGCGTACCGGATCACCCGGCGCGGCGGCACCACCGTGACCGCGGGCCTGCCCAATCCGGCCGCGCAGTGGCCGTTGCAGGCGGTGTCGCTGATCGCCGAGGAGCGGACCCTGAAGGGGAGCTACGTCGGCTCCTGCGTGCCGAGCCGGGACGTGCCGCGCTTCGTCGCGATGTTCAAGGCCGGCAAGCTGCCGGTGGATCGGATGCTGAGCGAGCGGATCCGGCTCGACGACATCAACCCGGCGCTCGACCGGCTCGCCCGCGGCGAGTCGATCCGCCAGGTCATCCTGATGCACTGACGGACGAGGCGGGGAGGGGACGATGGCGAGCGGGCAGACGTCGGCGGCGGCCGAGTTCGACTACGTGATCGTGGGCGCCGGGACGGCCGGCTGCCTGCTGGCGAACCGGCTGTCGGCGGACCCGACGAAGCGGGTGCTGCTGCTCGAGGCGGGCGGGAAGGACGACTGGGTGTGGATCCACATCCCCGTCGGCTACCTGTACTGCATCGACAACCCGCGGACCGACTGGCGCTTCCGGACCGAAGCCGAGGCCGGCCTGAACGACCGGTCGCTGATCTATCCGCGGGGGCGGACGCTGGGCGGCTGCTCGTCGATCAACGGGATGATCTACATGCGCGGCCAGCGCGGTGACTACCGCAGCTGGGTCGACGCCGGCAACCCCGGCTGGGACTGGGACGACGTCCTGCCGTACTTCCTGAAGCACGAGGACTACCACGGCCGCGACGACGGCTCGGCCGATCCGCTGCACGGGCACGGCGGCGAGTGGCGGGTCGAGCGGCCGCGCGTGTCGTGGGAGATCCTCGACGCATTCCGCAAGGCGGCCGAGGAGGCGGGCATTCCGCCGACGGACGACTTCAACCGCGGCGACAACACCGGCTGCGGCTACTTCGAGGTGAACCAGAAGCGGGGGGTACGGTGGAACGCGTCGAAGGCGTTCCTGCGCCCGGTGACCGGTCGGCCCAACCTCGAGGTCTGGACCGAGGCGCAGGTGTCGCGCCTGCGCTTCGAGGGACGCCGCGTCGTGGGCGTGGAGCTGGTGCGCGGGCCGGCGGACGGCGGCGTGCCGCAGTTCGTGAAGGCTCGGGCGGAGGTGGTGCTGTCGGCCGGGGCGATCGGCTCGGTGGCCATCCTCGAGCACTCGGGGATCGGACCGGCCGGACATCTGCGCGGGCTGGGCATCGACGTGGTCCACGATGCGCCGGGCGTCGGCGGGAACCTGCAGGACCATCTGCAGCTGCGGCTCGCCTTCAAGGTGTCCGGCGTGACGACGCTGAACCGGCAGGCGAACAGCCTGCTGGGCAAGGCGTGGATGGGCGTGCAGTACGCATTGTGGCGGCGCGGGCCGCTGACGATGTCGCCGAGCCAGCTCGGCGCGTTCACCCGCAGCGATCCGTCGGTGGCCTCGTCGGACCTCGAGTATCACGTGCAGCCGCTGTCGCTGGAGCGGTTCGGCGAGCCGCTGCATCCGTTCCCGGCGTTCACCGCGTCGGTCTGCCAGCTTCGGCCCGCGTCGCGCGGGACCGTGCATGTCGGCAGCGCCGACTGGCGCAAGGCGCCGGTCATCCGGCCGAACTACCTGAGCGATCCCTATGACCGCGCCGTGGCGGCGAATGCGATCCGCGTGACGCGCCGTATCGTCGGCATGCCGGCGCTGTCGAAGTATCGGCCCGAGGAGTTCAAGCCGGGGTCGGCGTACCAGTCCGAGGAGGAACTGGTGAAGGCGGCCGGCGAGATCGGGACGACGATCTTCCACCCGGTCGGCACGGCGAAGATGGGGCCGGCGTCCGATCCGCTCGCGGTGGTGGACGGGCGGCTGCGCGTGCGTGGGGTCGAGGGGTTGAGGGTGGTGGATGCGTCGATCATGCCGACGATCACGTCCGGGAACACCAACTCGCCCACGCTGATGATTGCGGAGCGCGGGGCGGAGATGATCCTCGAGGATGCACGGGCAGCCGGGCAGGGCGCGGTTCGACCGGCCCGTGGGGAGGCGGTTCCGAGCTGAGTCGTTGGACCCCGGGGTTCGTGACCGCCCCGGGTGTTCCACGTGAAACATGTGGAGCGAAGGTCGGCGGGTTGTCGGTCTTCGGTTGCGCTGCAGGTTTTCGGTGGGATCGATCGGAGAGGGTGTTGCGGGCTGGCTTCGGGTGAAGCGGTCTCAGCGCCCCCGCCGCCGCGTGCATGGGCGAGGGTGAGGGGGTCTCGCGGGGCCGTTGTTTCACGTGGAACACTCGGGCCGCGGCCCGAGGTCCGAGGCACACGGTCCGCGGCCACGGCCTCGTCCTCGGCGACGGCGACGGCCACGGTCCTAGGCCGACGGGCGTGAACGAGGGGTGCAGGCGCAGGCGCAGGCCGCCCTCGCCGGTCCCGTGTCGGCCGCGTCAGCCTTTATTCGACGCGTGCGTTTTGCGATGGCCCGGCGGACCGCAGCGCCCGAGGCGCAATCGATCGCGGGTCCGGCGCAACACCGCGGGCCGGCGCTTCACGGGCCAGACCGAGTCGCATCGAAGATCGAGTCCCCCGACCGGGCAGATTCGCTGCTCGGGAAGGGTGGGGTGTGGCGCGTCTTCCGTGCGGTGGCAACCATCCTCGCTGAACGCGGGCGGCCCGATCACGCCGAAGCGCACGAGCGTCGCGCGGTACGGGCGCCGTTGAAAATCGTTCACGCTAGGGCCGGCGAACCCTTTGCGCGCCGAGGGCGCCCGCTGCGCGGCACGCGTACCGGAACGCGGGGCACACCGGCGCACGTGAAACCCAAGACATTGTCGGACAGCCGCTTCGGCGGCGCCGCCCGTCCGCTCGTTGAGGGGTTGCGGCATTCAGTGAGCGACCGCGTCGGCAGCGCCGCACGCCCGGCGTCTCGTCGCCGTCGGCGCGCCGTTGCGGCATCACCCGTGTCGTCGGGTCGCGCCCGTCCGCGCCTCACGGGTTGGGTGAGCGGTGGCTCCACGCGGGAGCGCTGGCGGTTCCTTCGGGCGCGCGCCCCGGTGATCCGGCGTCACGGTCGGCACTCACGCCGGCGACGCCTCACCCTTGGGTCACGGTGCGCGTAGCCATCGCCGGCCCCTTCGCCTGCACGGCGGCCACGACGTCGCCACGCATCGAACCCTCCGGCCGAACCTTCCGGCCGATGTTTCACGTGGAACAGCGCCTATAATTCGCGTCCCGCTCGGCTCCGCCCCATGCAGCACCCATCATGGATTTCCCCGAATCGTTCGATGTGATCGTCGTCGGCGGCGGCCACGCCGGCACCGAAGCCGCGCTCGCCGCGGCCCGGATGGGCGTGCGCACCCTGCTGCTGACCCACAACATCGAGACGCTGGGGCAGATGTCCTGCAACCCGTCGATCGGCGGGATCGGCAAAGGCCACCTCGTCAAGGAAGTCGACGCGCTCGGCGGCGCGATGGCGGCGGCGACCGACGAAGCGGGCATCCAGTTCCGCATCCTCAATTCGTCGAAGGGCCCCGCCGTCCGCGCGACCCGCGCGCAGGCGGATCGGGTCCTGTACCGGAAGGCGATCCGGACTCGACTGGAGAACCAGCCGAACCTCTGGCTCTTCCAGCAGGCGGTGGACGACCTGATGGTCGAGGGCGATCGCGTGGTCGGCGCGGTCACGCAGCTCGGCCTGCGCTTCCGCGCGCGCTCGGTCGTGGTCACCGCCGGCACCTTCCTCAACGGCCTGATCCACGTCGGCCTCGAGCACTACTCGGCCGGACGCGCCGGTGACCCGCCCGCGGTCTCGCTCGGCATGCGGCTGAAGGAACTGAAGCTGCCGCAGGGACGGCTGAAGACGGGTACACCGCCGCGCATCGACGGCCGCTCGATCGACTTCGACCGGCTCGAGGTCCAGCCCGGCGACAGCGATCCGGTGCCGGTGTTCTCCTTCCTCGGCACGGCGGATCAGCATCCGCGGCAACTGCCGTGCTGGGTGACGCACACCAACGCACGCACGCACGAGATCATCCGCGCCGGCCTCGACCGTTCGCCGATGTACACCGGTGTGATCGAGGGAGTCGGGCCGCGCTACTGCCCGTCGATCGAGGACAAGATCCACCGCTTCGCGCACAAGGACGCGCACCAGATCTTCCTCGAGCCCGAAGGCCTGACGACGAACGAGTTCTATCCGAACGGCGTCTCCACGAGCCTGCCCTTCGACGTGCAGATCGAGCTCGTCCGCTCGATGGTGGGCCTCGAGCGCGCGCACATCCTGCGGCCCGGCTACGCGATCGAATACGACTACTACGACCCGCGCGGCCTGAAGGCATCGCTCGAGACCAAGGCCATCGGCGGCCTGTTCTTCGCCGGGCAGATCAACGGCACCACCGGCTACGAGGAAGCGGCGGCCCAGGGCCTGCTCGCCGGCCTGAACGCCGCGCTGCAGGTGACGGACCGCGATCCGTGGTGCCCGGGGCGTCACGAGGCCTATCTCGGCGTGCTGGTCGACGACCTGATCACGCGCGGCGTCTCCGAGCCGTACCGGATGTTCACCAGCCGCGCCGAGTACAGGCTGAGCCTGCGCGAGGACAACGCCGACCTGCGGCTCACCGAGATCGGCCGCCGTCTCGGTTGCGTCGACGACGTCCGCTGGGACGCGTTCTGCCGCAAGCGCGACGCGATCGAGGCCGAGCTGCAGCGGCTGCGCGCCACCTGGGTGAACCCGCGGGTGTTGGACGCGGCGACCGCGACCGCGCTGCTCGGCGCGCCGCTCGAACGCGACTACGCGCTGGCCGACCTGGTCAAGCGTCCGGACGTGAGCTACGACGCGGTGGTCGCCGCAACCGGCGGCGGCGGCGCCACCGACGCCGCCGTGGCCGAACAGGTCGAGATCCAGCTGAAGTACTCCGGCTACATCGCCCGGCAGCAGGCCGAGGTGGAGAAGCAGTCCGCGCAGGAACACCAGGCGATCCCGGCCGACCTCGACTACGCCGAGGTGCGCGGCCTGTCGTTCGAGGTCCGGCAGCGGCTCCAGCAGCACCGGCCGGACACCATCGGCCAGGCCTCGCGGATCCAGGGCATCACGCCCGCGGCGATCTCGCTGCTGCTCGTCCACCTGAAGCGCCGCCGCGCGGGGGCGGCGAAGGATGCGGCCTGACCGTCGTCCGCCGACCGGCGCGGCGCGGACCGAGGTCGATCTCGCGGGCCTGCTCGCCGAAGGCGCCGCCGAGCTCGGCCTCGGCCTGACCGAGCCCACGCTGCGCAAGCTGCTCGACTACCTCGCGCTGCTGCGCAAGTGGAACGCGGTCTACAACCTGACTTCGGTCCGCGACCCGGCGCAGATGCTGGTCCAGCACCTGCTCGACGCCCTGGCCGTGCTGCCGGCGCTGCGCGCTCGCCTCGATCTGGACCGGGCGACCGTGGCCGACGTGGGGTCGGGCGCCGGCCTGCCCGGTCTGCCGCTGGCGATCGTCCATCCTGGCGCACGGCTCGTGTCCATCGAGCCGGTCGGAAAGAAGACCGCCTTCCAGAGGCAGGTCTGTGGAGAGCTTGCGCTTACTAACGTCGAGGTCGTGACGGCCCGGGCCGAGACCTTGCGCCGTCCGATGGACCTGGTGACCTGCCGCGCCTTCGCCTCGCTCGCCGACTTCGTCGACACCGCCGCCGGGCTCACCGGCCCCTCGACGCTGCTGGCGGCGATGAAGGGCACCCGCCGCGAGATCGACGACGAGCTCGACGCGCTGCCGCCCGACTGCACCGCCGGCGTCGAGGCGATCCACGTGCCCTTTCTCGATGCCGAGCGTCACCTCGTGCTGATCCGTCGCGGCCCCGCCGGGGCCCGACCGACCTGACCTCACCCGGAGCCGCCCGTCCGTGGCCAAGATCTTCGCCATCGCGAACCAGAAGGGTGGGGTCGGCAAGACCACCACCTCGGTCAACCTCGCTGCCGCGCTCGCCCGCCTCGGCCAGCGCGTGCTGCTGGTCGACCTCGACCCGCAGGGCAACGCGACGATGGGCAGCGGCATCGACAAGCGCGCGCTGCAGCGCACCGTCTACCAGGTGCTGATCGGCCTGTCGGACGTGACCGAAGCGCGGGTGCGCAGCGAGGTCGCCGGCTACGACGTGCTGCCGGCCAACCGCGAACTCGCCGGCGCCGAGATCGAGCTGGTGGACTTCGAGGAGCGCGAGACGCGGCTGAAGGACGCGCTGGCCGCGGTCGACACCGAGTACGACTTCGTGCTGATCGACGCGCCGCCCGCGCTGTCGCTGCTCACGCTGAACGGGCTGTGCGCCGCGCACGGCGTGGTGATCCCGATGCAGTGCGAGTACTACGCGCTCGAAGGCCTGTCGGACCTGGTCGCGACGATCAAGAAGGTCCACGCGAACCTGAACTCGAACCTCAAGGTGATCGGCCTGCTGAGGGTGATGTTCGATCCGCGGATGACCCTGTCGCAGCAGGTCTCGGCGCAGCTCGAGCGGCACTTCGGCGAGAAGGTCTTCCGCACCGTCATCCCGCGGAACATCCGCCTCGCCGAGGCGCCGAGCTACGGCCAGCCCGGCGTCACCTTCGACCCTGCGTCCAAGGGCGCGAAGGCCTACATCGACTTCGGCGCCGAGATGATCGAGCGCCTCGCCACCCTGTGACCGGACCCCGACGATGACCCCTCCCGCCGCCACCGCGAAGAAACCCAAGGGCCTGGGCCGAGGCCTCGACGTCCTGCTCGGCGAGGACCGCCCGACCGCGCCGGCCCCGGCGGCCGATGGTCGCGCGCCGACCGAGCTGCCGGTCGCGCTGCTGCAGGCCGGCCGCTACCAGCCGCGAACGCGGATGGACGAGGCCGCGCTGCAGGAACTGGCCGCCTCGATCCGCGTCCACGGGGTCATGCAGCCGATCGTCGTGCGTCCGGTGGGCGGCGGCCGCCACGAGATCATCGCGGGCGAGCGCCGCTTCCGCGCGGCGCAGCTCGCCGGCCTCGCCGAGGTGCCGGTGATCGTCCGCGAGGTGGACGACCAGAGCGCGCTCGCGATGGCGCTGATCGAGAACATCCAGCGCGAGGACCTGAACCCGCTCGAGGAGGCGCAGGCGATCAGGCGGCTGCTCGACGAGTTCGGCTACACGCACGAGCAGGCCTCCGAGGCGATCGGCCGCTCGCGTTCGGCGACCTCGAACCTGCTGCGGCTGCTGAACCTGGCCGAACCGGTGCAGACGATGCTCCTCGCCGGCGATCTCGAGATGGGCCACGCCCGCGCGCTGCTCGCGCTCGATCGCGCCAGCCAGATCCTCGCGGCCAACCGGGTGGTGGAGAAGCGGCTGACGGTGCGCGACACCGAGAAGCTGGTCGCGCAGCAGGCGGCGGCCGACGCGGGCGCCGCCTCGCCGGCCAAGGGTGGGCGTGCCGCGCGCGGCGCGGCCGACGCCGACCTGCTGCGGCTGCAGGAGCGCATCGCAGAACACCTGGGCGCGCCGGTGGAGCTGAAGGCGAACGCCCGCGGCAAGGGCAGCCTCGTCGTGCACTTCCACTCGATCGAGCAGTTCGAGGGCCTGCGCGAGGCGCTGGGCCTCGACGACGTGCGGATCGGCGACTGACCCGAGACGGCGCGGCGTCGCGCCGCGCCCCGTCAGATCCCCGTCGACTTCCTCAGGAAATCCGCGCGGTCGATCGACTTCACCGCCACGTCGCGGACGTCGCCGTTCTTCAGCACCTTGAGCGGGATGGTGGTGCCGGCCGGCCCGAGCTTCCACATCTTCCGGTAGAACTCGGCCTGGTCGCCGACCTTCTCGCCGGCCACCCCCACGACGATGTCGCCGGGCGAGACGCCGGCCGCTTCCGCCGGCCCGTTGCGCGTCACGCGGACCACCATCAGGTTGCCGCGGACGGTCTCGGTGGTCAGGCCCAGCCAGGGGTTCGCGCCGTCGCTGCGGCGGCCCCTGGCGAGCAGGTCGGCCATGATCGGCTTGACCAGGTTGACCGGCACCCAGAGGTTGCCCGGGATGCCCTGCTGGCCCGCGGCCGCGTCGTTGACGATCAGCGAGCCCACGCCGATCAGCGCGCCGTCGTCGGCCGAGATCAGCGCCGCGCCGCTCCAGTTGTTGACCGGCGGGAACGTGAAGATCGGCGTCTCGAGCAGGTACTCCCAGCCGGCCGCGAAGGGCTTGCGCGAGAGCACGAAGATCTCGGTGGCCTCCGGCTCGCCGTGACCCAGCGTGAGCACGCGCTGCTTCTCGCGCACGCGGTCCGAGTCGCCCAGCGCCATCGGCTTGCCGTCGAGCGGGACCAGCGCGCGGACGACGCCGAAGCCGGTCGCGTGGTCGTAGCCGGCGACCGACGCGGGAATCCGCTTGCCGGACGCCGTGGTGACCATCACCGCGTCGGCCTCCAGCGTCAGGTAGCCGATGGTGAGCACGGTGCGCTCGTCGAGGATGATGCCGGTGCCGACGCGGTCCGCGCCGAGGCTGGCCGCGGAGGTGGCGTCGTCGGGCACCTTGGCGTCGAGCCGGACGATCGAGCCGTTGAACCGGGTCAGGTCGCCGAGGTCCGTGGGCGGCGGGCGCTGACCGCCGCGCTGCGGCGGACGGGGCGCCTGCTGGGCCGAGACGGGCAGGGCGGCCACGGCGAGGGCGGCGGCGAGGGCACCGGC
>JBAXJZ010000034.1:0-15381 GCA_037137595.1 Burkholderiales bacterium
AGCTCGAGGTCGCCGAGGTCGCGACGGACCTGGAGCACCCCTGGGGACTCGCCTTCCTGCCCGACGGCCGGATGCTGGTCACCGAGCGCCCCGGGCGGCTGCGGATCGTCGAGCGCGACGGGACGCTGTCGGCCCCCGTCGCGGGCGTGCCGCCGGTCCTCGCGCGCGCCCAGGGCGGGCTGCTCGACGTCGCGCCCTCGCCCGGCTTCGCGACCGACCGCACGCTGTTCCTGTCGTACGCGGAGCCCACGCCCGCGGGCGGGCGCACCGCGGTCGCGCGGGCCGAGCTCGACGGCGCCGCGCTGCGCGACGTCCGCACGATCTTCCGCCAGCGTCCCGACGCGTCGGGCGGCTTCCACTGGGGCTCGCGGCTGGTGTTCGACCGCGCCGGGATGCTGTTCGTCACCCTCGGCGAACGCTACTCGCTGCGCGAGCGCGCGCAGGACCTCGGCACGCACCTCGGCAAGATCGTCCGGATCCGGCCCGACGGCTCGGTGCCGCCGGACAACCCCTTCGTCGGCCGGACCGACGCGCTGCCCGAGATCTGGTCCTACGGGCACCGCAACGTGCAGGGCGCGGCGCTGCATCCCGAGACAGGCCGCCTGTGGGCACACGAACACGGGCCGCGGGGCGGCGACGAGCTGAACGTCGTGCTGCCGGGTCGCAACTACGGCTGGCCGGTCATCACCTTCGGCCGCGAGTACGGCCTCGGCGCGCCGATCGGCGAGGGCACCGCCAAGCCGGGGATCGAGCCGCCGAAGGTGCAGTGGACGCCGTCGATCGCGCCGTCCGGGATGGCCTTCGTCGACGGTGACCGGCTCGCCGCGTGGCGCGGGCAGCTGCTCGTGGGCGCGCTGTCGTTCCGCAGCCTGTACCGGCTCGAACTCGACGGCGAGACCGTCGTCGGCCAGGAGCGGATGCTGGAGTCGCTTGGCCGGCGCATCCGCGACGTGCGCGTCGGGCCCGACGGCCACGCCTGGCTGCTGACCGACGAGCCGCGCGGCGCGCTGCTCCGGCTCGCCCTGACCTGAGCCCCGACGTTCAGCGCGCGGCCGCCGCCAGCCGCACCGACATCGCGAGCCAGCTCGCGCCCACCGACGCGAGCGCGCCCACGCTCAGCACCGTGCGCAAGGTGAGGAACCAGCGCGGCACCGGCGTGTCGCGGTAGAACGCCCAGTCGACCGCGAGCGCCACCGCCAGCCCGGCGAACAGCATCGGCAGCGAGGTGTCGACCGGGTACAGCGTGACGATCCAGCACCAGAGCGAGGGCACGACGCTCCAGACCATCCGCCAGGCGGCCGCGCTGCCCTGGATCGACGGCGACGCGATCGTCACGCCCCAGTGCAGCGCGCCGAGGAAGGTCAGGATCGCGGCCGAGTAGTGCGCCTGCGAGCGCAGCACGCCCACCATCTCCGACGGCGGGACCAGCCAGACGAACAGCGTGTGGCTGACGAAGGGCAGCAGGCCCGCGAGGCCGAGGATCCAGGCGAAGCGCTGCGTGGCGGGGATGTCTCGCGAGTCGGTCATGATCGGCGGGAAACGGTGTTCCAGAAGCGGGTGAACGAGGGGCAGAAGCGGTCCGGGTCGGCCCACTGGCGCGGCACCGGCTCGACGACGGCGCCGCGGCGGCGGGCCGCGTCGACCGCCTCGCGCAGGCCGGGCACGAGTGCGTCGCGGACCACCGGGACGAGACCCGCGCCGGACAGCGCCGCGAGCGCGGCCGCGGCGTCGCCGGCGTGAAGCAGGTCGACGCGACCGCGCATCGCGCCGAGCACGAAGGCCCAGCGCCGGGCCGACCACGGGAAGCGCGCATGATACGGCGCGTGCAGCAGGCCCACGCGCACGACGGGGTCGCCCTCGGGCGGCTCGCCGAGCGACCACGGGTGGACGACGCGCACCCGCGGATCGCCGGCGGCGGCGCAGGCGCGCCGGACGTGCTCGAGCCAGGCTGATCCGTCGACGAGGCGCATCCCGCCGGTCGCGGCGGCGGGCGTCGCGTCGAGCCCGTCGGCGGACGGCGAGGCGGCGCGCGCCGCGTCGAGCCGGTCCGCGGGCGGCACCGCGAAGACCGGCGGCGGCACGGTGCCGGGCACCTCGCCGCGCACGGCCGCCGGCTCCGGCCCGAGGTCTGCCTCGCCGCGTGCGATCGCGTCGAGGTCCTCGTACGATCGGTCCACCGCGGTGCCGCGGCACTGCCAGGCGCGCGGCGCGTACTTCGCGACGTTGCCGGCGTCGAAGACGTAGGGCTTGGCCGAGAAGGTCGCGGCCACCCACTGCCAGCTCAGGTGGTTGGCGCCGAGGTCGCCGTCGAGCAGGTGCGCGTGCATCCAGTCCGCGCCCGCGCGCCAGTGCACCTTGCGCAGGTGGACGACGTAGGACGCGACCCACATCCGCGCGTGGTTGTGCAGCCAGCCGATGGCGTACAGCTCGCGGACCGCATGGTCGATCGCGGGCACGCCGGTGCGCGCCTCGACGAGGTCGTCGGGCAGCGTCCGCGCGTACTCGCCCGGCCACGGCGGCGGCCGCACGTCGTCGAGCAGGCCCTCGCCCAGGTGCCGCCACGCGTGGCGGAAGAACTCGCGCCAGCCGAACTCGAACGCGAGCTTGTGTGCGTCCGGCACGCGGTGGCGCGCGCGGATCGCGGCCAGCGCGTCGGGCACGTCGAGCAGGCCGTGGGTCAGGTACGGCGAGAGCCGGGTGACCGAGCCGTCGAGGGCGTTGCGGGTGCGCGCGTAGGCATCGGGGTCGACCGCGTCGAGACGGGCGCGCACGGCCTCGGGCGTCGGCGGAAAGCCGTCCGCGCCCGCGAGGGAGGAAGAGCCGGGCATCGCCGGAGGGTAGCCAAACGCCGCGCCGCGCGCGCCGATGCCCCCGGAGCGGGGTCGGGCGCGGCCGCCGTCGGCGCGCCGTGCGTCAGCGCCCCGGCCCCGGACGGGCCGCGGCATGACGGCGCGTTCAGCGCGGCGCCACGAGCATGCAGGTCGCGGTCGCGATCGCCACCGCCTTGCCGTCCTGCGACAGTTCGCCGCTCACCGTCACGATCTCGCGCCCGCGCTTCACGATCCGCGCGCTGCCGCGGATCGGGCCGACCTTCGCCGGCCGCAGGAACGAGGTGTGGAGGTCGAGCGTGGCGCAGCGCTCGTCGCGGGTGCCCATCGCGGTGGCGAGCGACGCGGTCACGTCGTCGAGCATCGCGGCGAGCATGCCGCCCTGCACGGTGCCGGCCGGATTGCGGAAGGTGTCGCGGCCGACGAATTCCATCTCGAGCCGCCCGGCCTCGACGTCCAGTTCGAGGATGCGCGCGCCCAGGGTCTCGCCGATGGGATGCGCGGGTTCGTCGCCGCGCATCAGGCGGAGGATGAAGTTGTCGGGGGTGTCGCTCATCGTGCCGGTGCTCACCGCACCCGGAACCCGTAGATCGCCTGCGTGCACCGCAGCCCCGCCAGCACGCCCACCGGGCGTCCGTCGGCGAGGAACGCGCGCCGGGTGATCACCAGCCCCAGCCCCTCGAGGAAGTCCTCGAAGTCCTTGGGCGTCGACAGGTGCAGGTTCGGCGTGTCGTACCAGCGGTAGGGCATCTCGCGCGAGATCGGCATCCGGCCCTTCAGGATCGACCAGGCGTGCGACCAGTGGCCGAAGTTGGGGAAGGACACGATGCCCTCGCGGCCCAGCCGGCTCATCTCGCGCAGCACGCGCTCCGTCTTGTGGGTCGCCTGGATCGCCATCGACAGCACGACGACGTCGAAGCGGCTGGCGGCGAACATGTCGAGGCCGGCCTCGATGTCGCGCTGGATCACCTCGACGCCGCGCTTCGCGCAGGCGAGCACCTGCGCGTCGTCGATCTCCACGCCGTAGCCGGTGCAGCCCTTGTCGCGCTGCAGGTGGTCGACCAGCGCGCCGTCGCCGCAGCCCAGGTCGAGCACGTGCGCGCCGGGCGCGATCCAGTCGGCGATCACCGCGAGGTCGGGCCGCAGGCCGTTGGCCGCGCGGTGCGCGACGGTGACGCGCGGCGTCGCGGTGCGCGGCGGACTCGCGGCGCTCATGCCGTCACCGCCTTCACGGGCGCGGCCGCCGCGCGCGGCGCGCCCAGCGTCGCCGCGATCCGCTCGAAGTACGCGCGGACCAGCGCGTGGTAGCGCGGGTCGTCGAGCAGGAACGCGTCGTGGCCGTGCGGCGCGTCGATCTCGGCGTAGGTCACGCGGCGGCGGTTCGCGAGCAGCGCCGCGACGATCTCGCGGCTGCGCTCGGGCGCGAAGCGCCAGTCGGTGGTGAACGACGCGACCAGGAAGTCACAGGTGGCCGGCGCCATCGCGGCGGCGAGGTCGCCGCCGTGCGCGCGCGCCGGATCGAAGTAGTCGAGCGCGCGCGTGATCAGCAGGTAGGTGTTCGCATCGAAGTACTTCGAGAACTTCTCGCCCTGGTAGCGCAGGTACGACTCGATCTCGAACTCCACGTCGAAGGTGAAGCGGAACTCGTCGCGCAGCGCGGTGTCGCCCGCGTGCCGGCGCAGCGTGCGGCCGAAGCGCTCGGCCATCGTGTCGTCGGAGAGGTAGGTGATGTGGCCGATCATCCGGGCCACCTGCAGCCCGCGCGCGGGCACGCAGCCGTGCTCGTAGAAGCGGCCGCCGTGGAAGTCGGGGTCGGTGACGATCGCGCGCCGCGCGACCTCGTTGAACGCGATGTTCTGCGCGGACAGCTTCGGCGCGGTGGCGATCGCGATGCAGTGGCCCAGGCGTTCGGGGAACAGCGTGCTCCAGGCGAGCGCCTGCATGCCGCCCAGCGAGCCGCCCATCACCGCCGCGAAGCGCTCGATGCCCAGCGCGTCGGCGAGCCGCGCCTGCGCGCGGACCCAGTCCTCGACGGTGACCACCGGGAAGTCCGGGCCGTAGGGCCGGCCGGTGGCGGGGTAGGTCGACATCGGGCCGGTGGACCCGAAGCACGAGCCGAGGTTGTTGACGCCCACGACGAAGAACCGGTCGGTGTCGAGCGGCTTGCCGGGGCCGACCATGTTGTCCCACCAGCCGACGTCGGACGGGTCGGCAGCCGAGGCGCCGGCGACGTGGTGCGACGCGTTCAGCGCGTGGCAGACCAGCACCGCGTTGTCGCGCGCCGGCGAGAGCGTGCCGTAGGTCTCGTAGACCAGCTCGTAGCCGGCGATCGACGCGCCGCTCGCCAGCGCGAGCGGTTCGTCGAAGCGGATCCGTTGCGGGGTCGTGGCCCCGACCGAGGCGGTCATCGGGATGGCGTCCGTCCGTGTGTGCGCTCGCGGCCCCAAGGCCGCAGGAAACAAAAAACCCGACCGGCTTGGCTGCGGCGGTCGGGCACGGGCGGGGTCGCGGTGCGCCGCTTTAGCCGTATTTCTA
This sequence comes from Burkholderiales bacterium, assembly GCA_037137595.1. GTDB lineage: Bacteria > Pseudomonadota > Gammaproteobacteria > Burkholderiales > Burkholderiaceae_E > UBA4615. The sequence continues at coordinate 5,364 of JBAXJZ010000034.1, forward strand.
ACGCGCCCGCAAGCTGGTCTCAAATCGGCGCGGGGGGAACCATAGCCGCCCGTCCGGGGCGTGTCAACGCGCGCCCGACGGGTGTCGGGGCCGGCCTCAGGACTCCCGCAGCCGCTCCAGCCCGCTGCGCACCCGCACCGGATCGTCGGCCGCCAGCAGCCGCGCGACGCGCGTGCGCAGCCGGCCCGCGTCGCAGCGCAGGATCTCGCGCTTGATGCGCAGCAGGCTCGCCGGGTGCATCGAGAAGGCCCGCAGGCCCATGCCGATCAGCAGCCGCGTGGCCTCGAGGTCGCCGGCCAGCTCGCCGCAGACCGAGACCGGCTTGCCCGCGCGCTCGCCGGCGCGGATGGTCTGCGCGACGAGCTGCAGCACGGCCGGATGGAACGGGTCGTAGAGCGAGGACACCGCGTGGTCGGCGCGGTCGATGGCGAGCGTGTACTGCACCAGGTCGTTGGTGCCGATCGACAGGAAGTCGAGCCGGCGCGCGAAGTACGGCGCGGTGAGCGCGGCCGCCGGCACCTCGATCATCCCGCCCACCGGCACCGGCGGCATCTCGCGGCCCAGGCGGTCCTTCAGCTGCGCACGCGCCAGCGCGATCAGCCGCAGCGACTGGTCGACCTCGTGGCCGTGCGCGAGCATCGGGATCAGCAGCCGCACCGGGCCGTGCTCGGCGGCGCGCAGGATCGCGCGCAGCTGCTCGAGGAACACGTCAGGCTCGGCGAGGCTGTAGCGGATCGCGCGCTGGCCGAGCGCGGGGTTCGGGGCCGCCGCGGGCTCGGGGCCGTCGTCGGGCCCGTCGAGCGCCTTGTCGGCACCGATGTCGATCGTGCGGATCGTCACCGGGCCGCCCGCCATGCCGAGCACCGCCTCGCGGTAGGCCTCGTACTGCTCGTCCTCGTCGGGCAGCTCGGCGCGGTTCATGAACAGGAACTCGGTGCGGAACAGGCCGACGCCGGTCGCGCCCGCATCGCGCGCCTGCGCCGCCTCGGCCGGCAGCTCGATGTTCGCGTGCAGCTCGATCGGCATGCCGTCGAGCGTGGCCGAGGGGACGTGGACCAGCCGCTCGAGCTGCTTGCGCTCGAGCAGGCCCAGCGCCATCTTGTTCCGGTACTCGTCGAGGACCGCCGCGTCGGGTGCGACCACCAGCACGCCGGCGTCGCCGTCGAGCACCAGCCCGTCGTCGTCGCGGATCACCTCGCTCGCGTGGCCCAGGCCCACCACCGCCGGCACGTTCATCGAGCGCGCGAGGATCGCGGTGTGCGAGGCGGTGCCGCCGAGGTCGATCGCGAAGCCGCCGGCGTGCTTGAGCTGCAGCATGTCGGCCGGGGAGACGTCGTGCGCGACGAAGATCAGCGGCACGTCACCGGGCTGCGCGCGCGACGGATGCGCGCGGCCGCTGCCCGACAGCACCTTCAGCACCCGGTCGGCCACCTGCGTGACGTCGCGGCCGCGCTCGCGCAGGTAGGGGTCGTCGAACTGCTCGAACTGCGCGGCGAGGTGCTCGGCCTGCGACGCGAACGCCCACTCGGCGTTCTGCCCGTGCGACTCGATCGCGACCGTCGCCTGCGGCGCCAGCGACGGGTCGTCGAGGATCATCGCGTGCACGTCGAGCAGCGCCTGCGCCTCGGCCGGCGCGTCGGGCGGCAGGTGCCGCGCGAGCTCGGCGAGCTCGGTGCGGACGGTGGCGACCGCGCGCGCGAGGCGCTCCGTCTCGGCCACCCGCTGGCCGAATTCGACGCGGTAGCGCGGGACGTCGATCAGCCGGGTCTCGAGCACCACCGCACGGCCGACGACGACGCCCCCGCCGATGCCGGTTCCGTGCAGGGCGAGCATGCCCGCGCTCCTCAGTGGCCCGGCGGATCCGCCGGTTCGGTGGGGGCCGCGCCCTCGCCGAAGCCCGAGGCGATCAGCTCGACGAGCGCCGCGAGCGCGGCGTCCTCGTCCGGACCGTTCACCTCGAGGGTCAGCACCGCGCCGCGCGCGGCGGCCAGCATCATCACGCCCATGATGCTCTTGCCGTTCACGCGGCGGCTGCCCTTGGTGACGAACACCTCGGACTTGAAGCGGGTGGCGGTCTGGGTCAGCGCCGCCGAGGGTCGGGCGTGCAGTCCGAGCTTGTTCACGATGGTGGCCTGGACCTGCTTCACGCGTCCTCTCCCTCGCCGTGCGCGGGGATCGGCATGATCGTCTCGCGCACGCCCTCGAGCAGCTTCACGGCCACCTCGTCGAGCGGCCCGCGCCGGTGGGTCAGGGCCTTCACGAGCAGCGGCAGGTTCACGCCGGCGATCACCACGATGCGGTCCGGCTCGGCGAGCCGCGACGCGATCCGGGCGGGCGTGGCACCGAACAGGTCGGTCAGCACGATGACACCGGAGCCGTCGTTGATCCGCTTGAGCAGTTCGCGCGCGGCGCACAGCGCCAGGTCGGGATCCTCGTCGGGGATCACGTCCAGCGCGGCGAGCTGCGGCGGCATCCGCCCGAAGATGTGGCGGGTGCAGTGGAGCAGCGCGGTGCCCAGCGGCTCGTGCGAGACGACGAGGATGCCGATCATCGCGGCCTCGCCACCTCGCGCTCCAGGCACTCCACGTAGAGCGTGGCGACGTCGAAGCCGGTCTGCTCCATGATCTCGCGGAAGCAGGTCGGGCTGGTGACGTTGACCTCGGTGAGGCAGTCGCCGATCACGTCGAGGCCGACCAGGAAGAGGCCGCGCGCCGACAGCCGCGGCACGAGCGACTCGGCGATCTCGCGGTCGCGCGCCGACAGCGGCTGCGCGCGGCCGGTACCGCCGGCGGCGAGGTTGCCGCGCGATTCGCCGAGCTTGGGGATCCTCGCGAGCGCGTAGGGCACGACCTGCCCGCCGATCAGCAGCACGCGCTTGTCGCCGTCGGTGATCTCCGGCAGGTAGCGCTGCGCCATCACGCTGCGCGAGCCGAACTGGTTCATGGTCTCGACGATCACCGAGAGGTTCGGATCGCCGGCGCGCGCGCGGAAGATCGACGCGCCGCCCATGCCGTCGAGCAGCTTGAACACCGCCTCGCCGTGGCGCTGGACGAAGGCGCGCAGCCGGGCCGGGTCGCGGGTGACGATGGTGTCGGCGGTGAACTCGGGGAACTCGGCGATCGCGTACTTCTCGCTGTGATCGCGGACCGCGCGCGGGTCGTTGAAGACGCGCGCGCCCTCGCGGACCGCGTGCTCGAGCAGATAGGTGCTGTAGACGTACTCGAGGTCGAAGGGCGGGTCCTTGCGCATCAGCACCGCGTCGAAGGCCGACAGGCGCTCCGCGCGCGGCTCGCCGAGCCGCCACCAGCCGTGCGGATCGTGGCCGGGTTCGCCCAGCTGCGGGCCGGAGAGCTCGAGGACCTGCGCGTCGGCCCACGCGTGGCCGCCCTCGAGCCACAGGCCGCCCTGCTCGACGAAGGCGAGCGTGTGCCCGCGCGAGGCGGCCGCGACCAGGATCGCGTAGGTGGAGTCCTTGTAGGTCTTGAAGGACGCGATGGGGTCGGCAACGATCAGGATGCGCATCGCGGCGGTTCGCTCTGTCTGTCCGGAGGGGGCCGCGGCCTCAGCCGAAGCGGGTCGGATCGGGGTCGGTGCGCTCGAGCTCGAGCGAGGCCGCCAGCAGCGCCAGCCGCGCCACCACGCCGTAGGCGTAGAAGCGGTTCGGCGCGCACTCGGGCGTTCCGGCCGCGTCGGGCAGGTTGCACGGCGCCGCGAACGGCAGCGGCACGAAGCGCGATCCCGGCGCGTTCAGGTTCTCGTCGCGGCCGCGCTCGCCGTGGACGCGGTAGAACCCGCCCACCACGTACTTGTCGACCATGTAGACGACCGGCTCGGCGACCCCGTTGTCGACGGTCTCGATCGTCGGTACGCCCTCCTGGACGATCACCTCGGAGACCTCCAGGCCCTCCTTCACCACGGCCATCTTGTTGCGCTGGCGGCGGTTCAGGTTCTGCACCTCGGAGGCGTCCTTCACCGACATGATGCCCATGCCGTAGGTGCCGGCGTCGGCCTTCACGATCACGAAGGGCGTCTGGTCGATGCCGTATTCGCGGTACTTCGCGCGGATGCGCTTGAGAGTCGCGTCGACCGCGGCGGCGAGCGCGTCCTCGCCCTCGCGCGCCTGGAAATCGACCTTCGAGACGCCGGTGAAGTACGGGTTCAGCAGCCAGGGATCGGCGCCGATCTCCTTCGCGAAGCGCTTGGCGACGTCATCGTAGGCGGCGAAGTGGTTCGTCTTGCGGCGCACCGCCCAGCCCGCGTGCAGCGGCGGCAGCAGGATCTGGCCCTGCAGGTCCTTCAGGATCTCGGGAATGCCGGCCGACAGGTCGTTGTTCAGCAGGATCGCGCAGGGGTCGAACCCCTCGAGGCCCACGCGGCCGTTGGCGCGGACCAGCGGCTCGACCGTGAGCGCCTGGCCGTCGGGCAGCTCGAAGCGCGTGGGCTCGGTGATCTCCGGATTCAGCGACCCGAGCCGCACGGTGAGCCCCGTCTGGCGAAGCAGCGTGGCGATCCGCACCACGTTCGTCAGGTAGTAGGTGTTGCGCGTGTGGTTCTCGGGGATCAGCAGCAGGTTCCGCGCGTCGGGACAGTATTTCTCGATCGCGACGGTGGCGGCCTGGACCGCCAGCGGCAACGCCTCGGCCGACAGGTTGTTGAAGCCGCCCGGATACAGGTTGGTGTCGACCGGCGCGAGCTTGAAGCCCGCGTTGCGCAGGTCGGTCGAGCAGTAGAACGGCGGGGTGTGCTCCTGCCACTCCAGCCGGAACCAGCGCTCGATGCGGGGCGTGGCGTCGAGGAGGGTCTGCTCGAGCGCCAGCAGCGGGCCGGTCAGGGAGGTGACGAAGTGGGGGACCATGGGCGTGGGGGCGTCCTCGGGCGGCCATTGTAGCCTCGGACCGCCGGGCCCCGCTCGCGCCCTCGGAAGCCAGCCGCCTCCCGGCGGATTCACGCTTTCCACGCGCCAGTGCGCGGCAAGCATGCCGCGCCCGTTCGCCCGGCGGCGAGCAGTGCTCGCCGAAATCCCGGGCTCACCTGAACACGACGGTCCGGTGTCCGTTCAGCAGCACCCGATCCTCCAGGTGATAGCGCAGGGCCCGCGCCAGCACCGATTTCTCGACGTCGCGCCCGTAGCGGATCAGGTCGTCGACGGTGTCGTCGTGCTCCACGCGGACCACGTCCTGCTCGATGATCGGGCCTTCGTCCAGGTCCGCGGTCACGTAGTGGCTGGTGGCGCCGATCAGTTTCACGCCGCGCTCGAACGCGCGGTGATAGGGCTTGGCGCCGACGAACGACGGCAGGAAGCTGTGGTGGATGTTGATCACGCGGCCCGGATACCGCTCGCAGAGGTCGGGCGGCAGGATCTGCATGTAGCGCGCCAGGACCACGGTGTCGATCGCGTGCCCGACGAGCAGCCGGTCGACCTCGGCGAAGGCCGCGGGCTTGGTCTCGGGCGTGACCGGCACGTGGTGGAACGGGATGCCGTGCACCTCGACGTCGCGCCGCAGGTCGTCGTGGTTGGCGATCACGCAAGGGATCTCGCAGCGCAGTTCGCCGGCACGCCAGCGGTAGAGCAGATCGATCAGGCAGTGGTCGAGCTTGCTGACCAGGATGGCCACGCGACGCGGCACCGCGGAGTCCGACAGCCGCCAGTTCATCGAGAAGCGCTCGGCGATCGGACCGAAGCCGGCGACGAACGCGTCGCGGCCTTCGGCGAGCGAGGACGCGAGGATGGCGTTGCGCATGAAGAAGCGCCCGCTCTCGCGGTCGGCGTGGTGGCTGGCCTCCAGGATCCAGCCGCCGCGCTCGGCGATGAAGCGGGAGACCTCGGCGACGATGCCCACTCGGTCGGGGCAGTCGATGGTGAGCGTGTAGTGGCGTTCGGACAGCATCGGTCGATTATGGCCGAGCCCAGGCCGGTCCGGCACGACGGCCCTTCGCCGCCGCCCCAAAGAAAAACGCGCCGGGCATGCCCGGCGCGAAAGAGTCCAGAAACGAGAGGAGAAACTTCGATCGGACGCGGATCAGGAGTGGTAGGCCGACTCGCCGTGCGAGGTGATGTCCAGGCCTTCCCGCTCCTCGTCCTCGGCCACGCGCAGGCCGACGATCATGTCGACCAGCTTGTAGGCGACGAACGAGACGACGCCCGACCAGACGATGGTGATCAGCACGCCCTGCAGCTGGATCCAGACCTGGCTGGCGATCGAGTAGTCGGGGTTCACCGCGTTGGCGACGTAGTCGAACACGCCGGTGCCGCCGAGCGACGGTGCCGCGAACACGCCGGTGAGCAGTGCACCGACGATGCCGCCCACGCCGTGGACGCCGAACACGTCGAGCGAGTCGTCCGCGCCGAGCATGCGCTTCAGACCGTTCACGCCCCACAGGCAGACGATGCCCGCCACGATGCCGATCACGATCGCGCCCATCGGGCCGACGAAGCCTGCGGCCGGGGTGATCGCGACCAGGCCGGCGACAGCGCCCGAGGCCGCACCCAGCATCGAGGGCTTGCCCTTGCTCATCCACTCCGCGAAGGTCCAGGCGGCGACCGCGGCGGCGGTGGCGACGAAGGTGTTCACGAACGCCAGGGCGGCGACGCCGTTGGCCTCGAGGTTGGAGCCCACGTTGAAGCCGAACCAGCCCACCCACAGCAGCGAGGCACCGACCATCGTGAACGCCAGCGAGTGCGGGGCCATCGCCTCCCGGCCGTAGCCGACCCGCTTGCCGACCATGAAGGCACCCACCAGGGCGGCGATGCCGGCGTTGATGTGGACCACCGTGCCGCCCGCGAAATCAAGCGCGCCCTTCGCCCACATCAGGCCGGCGTTGGCGGTCACCGCCTCGAGGGTCTTGGCGTCGGTGATCGCGTCCGGGCCGTCCCAGTACCAGACCATGTGCGCGATCGGCAGGTAGGCGAAGGTGAACCACAGCACGCTGAACAGCAACACCGCCGAGAACTTGATGCGCTCGGCGAAGGCACCGATGATCAGCGCGGGCGTGATCGCCGCGAACGTGCACTGGAAGGCGATGAAGATGTACTCGGGGATGTACACGCCCTTCGAGAAGGTCGCGGCCACCGAGTCGGGCGTCACGCCCTTCAGGAACAGCTTGTCGAAGCCGCCGAAGAAGCTGCCCGCGCCGCCGAAGGCGAGCGTGTAGCCGTAGACGACCCAGAGCACGGTGATGACGGAGAAGACCATCATCGTCTGCATCAGGATCGACAGCATGTTCTTCGTGCGGACCAGGCCGCCGTAGAACAGCGCGAGGCCGGGGATCGTCATCAGGATGACGAGCGCGGTCGCCACGATCATCCACGCGGTGTCGCCCTTGTTGGGCACCGGCGGCGCGGCGGCGGCGGGCGCCTCGTCCTTCTTCTCCGCCGCGGCGGGAGCAGCCTCGGCCTTGGCCGGAGCGGCCTCTTCCTTCTTGGCGTCCGCCTGCGCGAGCAGGACGACGGGAGCGGCCTTGGCCGCGGGCGTGGTGCCGGTGTCGGCGGCGTGCGCGCCGAGCCACGGCGCGAAGCTCAGCGCTGCAATCAGCGCGAGCGATCGTGCGAAGCGGTTCATGCTGTCAGGTCCTCTTGTACGTGGATTCTTGCGGTCAGAGCGCGTCGCCGCCGGTCTCGCCGGTGCGGATGCGGATCACCTGCTCGAGGTCGTAGACGAAGATCTTCCCGTCGCCGATCTTGCCGGTGCGTGCGGCGCCCTCGATCGCCTCGATCGCGCGATCGACCAGGTCCGCCGCGACCGCCGCCTCGATCTTCACCTTCGGGAGGAAGTCGACGACGTATTCGGCGCCGCGGTACAGCTCGGTGTGGCCCTTCTGTCGCCCGAAGCCCTTGACCTCGGTGACGGTGATGCCCTGCACGCCGATGCCCGACAGGGCTTCACGGACCTCGTCGAGCTTGAAGGGCTTGATGATGGCGGTGATCAGTTTCATGGCTGGATTCCTGCACTCTTGGCCGTGCGCGGGGCCTCGCGGCCCCGCGCGCGAATCATCAGAAGGTCTTGCCGATCGAAAGGACGACCGTGTTGTCGCCGGCGAACTTCGAGCTGCCGGACGCGTCGAAGACCGTGTACGGCGTCTTCTTCGCGTTGGTGCCGACGAAGGCCGCACCGAGCAGCCAGCCGGTCCAGTCGTACGTCACGCCGATCTTGTAGTCGGTGTACGAGAGGTTCGAGTAGTTCTTGACGCTCTGGTAGCCGACGTGCGCGAGCAGCGTCGTCTTCGGCAGGATCTCGGTCGAGTAGTTGAAGTCGAGGTAGTACGAGCCGTTCGAGCTCTTGCCGCCGGTGGTGGCGTCGAGACCGAAGAAGTCGCTGATGGCGTAGTAGATCTTCGCGCTCAGCGGACCGAAGGCGCCGCCGAAGTAGAGCTCGAAGTTGTCGTACTTCGGCTTCTTGCCGGGGAAGCCGTTGTAGAAGGCGCCGGGGTAGAAGTAGTACAGCGCGCCGACGTCGAGGGTCACGTCGCTGCCGATCGGGAACTTGTAGCCGCCGTAGAAGTCCATCTCGAGGCTGGCGCCGTTCGGGTAGCTGTTGCCCGAGATGCTCGAGTTCCAGTTGCCGAGGTAGAAGCCGCTCGGGTGCGCCCAGTCGAGGCCGCCCTGGACGGCGGGCAGCTTGTAGCTCTGCGAGATGCCGCGGAACCGGTAGTCCGAGGTCAGCGTGAAGTTGCCGGTCAGCGGGGACGCGGCGGGGGCGGCGGCCTGTGCGCTGGCGAACGACGGGACCACCGAAGCGACGGCGGCGAGTGCGATGAGGGTTTTCTTCATCTGGGACTCCGGGATGCTCTCTCTGGGTTTGGACGAACTGCGTCGGACATCGGGACGCCTGACCTGAGCATTTCCTGTGCCACTTGCTCACGCACCAGTTCGGGGCGCCCGACGGCCCTCCCGCCGGTCCGGGGTCGGACCGACGCGCCTGGATGGTGCACCACGGCAGTGCCTGCCCGCTCGGCGCCGGTGCCGACGGACCGCACGGGCAGCCTTCCGGACTAGGCACCGCGGCGGAGTCGGCCGCCGGCCGCGCGGGGGCCGCGTGCTAGAGTGGCCTCGCACATGGAGGCGCCCGGCGCATGGAACGACAAGCCCTTCTGCAGGACATCCAGCAGCGGATCGCGGAGCTCTTCCGCTCCAGTCCGGCGGCCGATCTCGAGCGCAACGTGAAGGCGATGCTGGCGCAGACCTTCTCGCGGATGGACCTGGTCACCCGCGAGGAATTCGAGGTGCAGCTCGAGACCGTCGCCCGGCTGCGGGCCCGGGTCGAGGCGCTCGAAGCCCGGCTGACCGAGCGGAACACCCCTTCCGCCTGAGTTTGCGCCCGAGCGGGCGCTCACTGTTCTCCAATCTTCAACCATCGCATCCCTCGCGGGAGGCCTGATGTCGCTCGCCGTCGTCCACAGCCGGGGCCTGGTCGGTGTCGACGCACCGCCGGTGTCGGTCGAGGTCCACCTGGCCAACGGCCTGCCGGCCTTCCACGTCGTCGGCCTGCCGGACGCCGAGGTCCGCGAGAGCCGCGAACGGGTCCGCGCGGCGCTGCAGGCCAGCGGCTTCGACTTCCCGCAGCGGCGGATCACCGTGAACCTCGCGCCGGCGGACCTGCCCAAGGGCTCGGGCCGCTTCGACCTGCCGATGGCCGTGGGCATCCTCGCGGCGGTGGCCGGCTGGGCGCCGGACCGGCTCGAGGGCTGGGAGCTGATGGGCGAGCTGTCCCTGACCGGCGCGCTGCGGCCGGTCCGCGGTGCGTTGGTGCTGGCGCTGGCCGTGCGCCGACACGCGCCGCACCGGCGGCTGGTGCTGCCGGCGGCGAGCGCCGGCGAGGCGGCGCCGGCGGGCTTCGGCGGCACCCGGGCGGCGGCCACCCTGCGCGAGGTCTGGACGGCACTGGCGGAGGACGGGCCCTTGTCCGGTCCGGCGGCGGGCAGCGATCCCGAGGCGCCGCCCGCCGTCGTCGCGGCGCCCGACCTCGCCGAGGTCCGTGGGCAGGCGCGGGCGCGCCGCGCGCTGGAGATCGCGGCGGCCGGC
>JBAXJZ010000035.1:0-15281 GCA_037137595.1 Burkholderiales bacterium
CCCTGTCAAACTGCCCGAGCGCCCGGGCTTGGGCCACGGGCTCGAGGGCAGCGCGCTGCGTGCCGTCCGGACCCCGTAGATGCACGGAGCGGTGGGGCGCTGCGCGGCGCGCGAGGTCATGTCCTGTCGCTCGCGCGCGTTGCGCCCGGGCCGGCACCGGGTAAGGTCCATGGGGCACGGCCGCCGGCGGGGTCACAGCCGGTCATCAGAGGTGCTTGATAGGGTCGTTCGCACGGGCGGCGCCGGCGGGGCGACCGCATCGGGCAGGTGACGGGCGCGGCCCGCCTCGTGTAGCGTTCGGGGCCTTCACCGGAGGAGACACCGAATGCCGCACCGCGCGATCGATGCGGGCGCCACCGCGCCCGTGGAGACCGTCCCGACCGCTTCCCCGTCCGCGCCCGTGCGCCGCCGCCTCGTCGCGGCCGCGTCGGCCGCGCCGTTCGCCGCGCTGCCGCGCTTCGCGATCGGCCAGGGCGCCTGGCCGAACCGGCCGGTCCGCGTTCTCGTCACCAACCCGCCCGGCGGCCTGACCGATGCCTACGCGCGGGCCTATGCCGAGGCGCTGTCGCGCAGGTTCGGACAGCCCTTCGTGGTCGACAACCGCCCGGGTGCCGGCGGCACCATCGCCGCCGACGCGCTCGCCAAGGCGCCGGCGGACGGCTACACGCTGCTGGTCGCGATCCAGACCCCGCTCTGGCAGGGCCGGGTGCTCTACAGCAAGCTGCCGTACAACCCGGACACCGCGTTCGCGCCGGTCTCGCTGCTGCCCGCCGGCGCGCTGGTGTTCTGCGCGAGCGCCAAGCTGCCGATCCGCACGCCCAACGAGTTCGTCGAGTACGCGCGCCGCAACCCCGCCACCATCGGCACCTACGCGGCCGGCTCGTGGCCGCACATGATCGCGGACACCTACAACCGCAGCCGCGGCCTGAAGATCGAGGCGATCCACTACAAGGGCGAGCCGCCGATGTGGATCGACATCGCCCAGGGCCAGGTGACCGCCGGGCTGGGCAGCTTCGGCGCGGCCAACAGCTTCATCGAGCGTCAGCAGGTGCGGCCGATCGCGGTGGTGGGCGAGCGGCGCTCGCCGCGGATGCCCGACGTGCCGACCTTCGTCGAGCAGGGCCACACCGACCCGGTGTTCGCGCTCGATGGCTGGCTGCCGCTGGTGGCGCCGGCCGGCACGCCGGACGAGATCCAGAAACGGATCGCCGACGCCTGCGTCGAGGCCTACCAGGACCCGAAGGTCCGCGCGGTGCACGAGACCTTCGGGATCCCCAACGGTCCGACCGGGCTGGACGAGTCGCGCCGCCGCTGGAAGGACGAGGCGCCGCAGTGGATCACGCTGGCCGAGCGGCTCGGCATCAAGCTCGACTGAGTCCGGCGCGACGCGCGCGGGCCGCCGGCCCGCGCCGCGTCAGCGGGCGCGCTGCGCGACCAGGTTCAGCGTGTTCGCCGCGAGGATGATCGCCGCGCCGATCAGCACCGGCAGGCGCAGCGGCTCCGAGTAGACCATCGCGCCCACGACCGCGATCAGCGGCACGCGCAGGAAGTCCATCGGGGCGACGACGATCGCGTCGGCGAGCTTCGAGGCGCGGTTCAGCGAATAGTGCGCGCACAGGCCGGCCACGCCGCAGACCGCGGCCCAGGCGAAGGTCCGCGCGTCCGACAGCGCGATCCCGGGGCCCGCCGCGACCAGCGCCGCCGCGAGCGGCAGCTGCAGCACGTGCATCCACAGCAGCATCGTGAACGGCGAGTCGGTGCGCGTGAGCCGGCGCACCGCCATCATGTTGAACGCGAAGCCGAGGGCCGCGGCCAGCGCGAGCAGCGAGCCGGCGCCGAGCGACAGCTGCTCGACGAAGGCGATCGGCGATGGCCCCGCGCCGGGCGGCCAGATGACGACCAGCGCGCCGACGAAGCCCAGCAGCGCCGCGACGGCGCGGCGCCGGGTGAGCTTCTCGCCGAGCAGCAGCGGCGCGAGCACCGCGACCCACAGCGGCGAGGTGAATTCCAGCGCGAACACCTCGACCAGCGGGATGAGCGCGACGGCCGCCATCCACGCGTACTGAGCGCCGAAGTGCACGAGCGCACGGCCGCCGGTGAGCAGCGGCTGGCCGCTGCGCGCGGTGGCGCCGCGCGCTCGCAGCGGGATCCACAGCGCGAGCAGGATCGCGAGGCCCACGGCCGCGCGCCAGGCGAGCAGCTCGAGCGCGCCGATCGCGCGCATCGCCTCGCGCCCCGAGATCGCGACCATCGAGAACGACACCAGCGCGCCGAGCATCCACAGCGCGGCGCGGCGGGGATCGGACGACGCGGGCGCGGTCGGCGGCGGGGCGGGCAGGGCGGGCTCGGACATCGGCGGGGCACAGGGCGGGGCGTGCCGGGGCCCGCGGGCGCGCCGCTCGGTCTCCGGGGGTCGCATGGTACGGTGTCCGCGCCCCGGCCGCTCGGCGACCGGCCCGTGCGCGGGGCCTTCCGGAGCCTTCGACGATGACGGACATCCCGCATGACGAGGCGGCCCGCGCGCGCGGCTGGGCCGCGGTGGGCGATTGGTACCACGCGGCCTTCACCGGCCTGCTGCTCGCGGTGATCGTCCACCGCGGCACCCCGACGGCGGCGCGGCTCGTCGAGCGCGTGTTCGCCGTGCAGCGCGAGGCGCGGTTCCTGCCCGGCCTCGCCAAGCTCGGCCTCGACGGACTGCCGCACGCGGTGGCCTGCGCGGCCTACCACTACCTGTCCAACGACGTCGGCGGCGTCGCCGTGGAGTTCATGCCCGAGTCCGACCGCAAGGCCTGGGTGCGCTACCTGCCGCCGCGCTGGATCTGGGCCGGGACCGCGCTGTGCGCGGTGCCCGACGAGGTCACCGTCGCGATGCTGCGCGGCTGGCACGCGCAGAACGGCACGATGCTCGGCAACCCGCGGCTGGGCTTCGTCTGCACGAAGACCACCACCGCCGGCGACGCGGCGCTCGAGGGCTACTACCTCGAGCACGACCGCGCGCTCGAGCCGCACGAGCGGCTGCGCTTCGCGCGCGACGAGGACGGGCCGGCGTTCGACCCGGCGCTCGCGCCCGCGCTGCCCAGCTCGGGCTGGCCGCCCGAGCGGCTCGCGCGTGCGAAACGCAACTACGCGATGGAGTACCTGCGGACCGCGCTGCCGGTGGCGGCGGCGGAGCTGGGCGAGGCGGGCCTGGCCGAGATCGTGCGGCGGGCGATGCGGCAGGTCGGCATGCAGCACCACCGCGAGGCCTGCGCCACGCTCGGGCTCGCGGACTCGGGCGACGCGCGCTCGTTCGCCGAGGTCCTCGTCGCGATGGCCGCGGGACAGGGCGACGCGCCGGTGCTGCACGCCGGGCCGGGCGACGGCTGGACCGTGGCGCAGCCGGGCTGGCGGCTGCTCGGCGACGCGCCCGGCGGGACCGACGCCGTGCTCGCGGCCTGGGGCGGGCTCTGGGAAGGCGCGGCCGCGGCGCACGACCGACGCCTCGGGCTCGACCTGCGCCGCGAGGGCGCCGGACTCGCGTGGACGGTGTCGCCGCCGCGCGCGGGCCTCAGCCGCCCAGCTTGAGGATCGCGTCCATCGCCTCGTCGGCGCGGCGGATCGTCTGCAGGTTCGCGAGGACCGCGTTGCTCGCCGAGATCATGCCCACCATCGCGGCGGGCAGGTCGGGGTTCTCGGCCGACGGCAGTGCGGCGCCGATCGTGGGCGCGGGCGCCGCGGCCGGCGCCGCGGGGGGTGCCGTGGCGCCGCCGAAGTCCGGGCCGGACTGAGGCGGCTGTCCCGCGCGCTGCGACGCGGCGCTCGCGACCTGGAAGGCCGCTTCATCGAGCCGGCGCGTCGCCGCGCCGAGGCCCGCCAAACCGATGCTGCCGATGCTGCCGATGCTGCCGATGCTGGTCATGGATCTTCCCCCGTCAGGCCGGGAGATCGGCCGCGCCGGCCGATCCCGCAGTCCGCGGGACCCGGACGGCGGCGCTCGACCGACGGACGGTCAGGCCGGCCCGTCGCCGAGGTGCGCGTCGAGCGCGTGCAGGTCCTCGAAGGGCGGCGGCGCCGCGTCGCCGCAGGCATCGGCCGGATGCCGGTGCGCGAACGCCGGCCGGCGCAGCCACGCCGCATGCAGGCCGGCCGCGCGCGCGCCCAGCACGTCGAGCTCCGGGTCGTCGCCCACGTGCAGCACCTCGTCGGGGCGCGCGCCGGCGAGCGCGCAGGCCGCGGCGAACATCCGCGGGTCGGGCTTCGCGCAGCCGAGCTCGTGGGCGCTGACCGCACCCGCGAACCAGCGGCCCAGCGGCGTGCGCCCGACATCGGCGTTGCCGTTGGTGACCGCCACCAGGCGGTAGCGCGCGGCCCAGCGCTCGAGCACCGGCGCCACGTCGTCGAACGGCACGACGCGCTGCCGCGCGTCGAGGAAGACCGCGAACGCCGCGTCGGCGAGCCGGGGGTCGTCGCCGGCCGCAGCCATCGCGCGCCGCAGGCCCTCGTGGCGGACGAAGCCCAGGTCGTGCGCGCGCGCGGGATGCTCGGCGATCACCTGCCGGCGGATCGCGAGGCGCGAGTCGGCGTCGGTGCGCCCGGCGGTGGCGGGCGCGTGCGCGGCGAGCCAGTCGGCGAGCACGCGTTCGGCCGCGACCAGGGTCGGACCCACCGGCCAGAGCGTGTCGTCGAGGTCGAGGGTGATCGCGCGCAGGCGGGGACGGGCCGTCATCCGGCGATTCTATCGGCCGCGACGGGTCCGCCGGGACCGGCGGGCGCGCGCCGTGGGCCGGGGCTCAGGCCATCGGTTCGAAGCGCAGCGCACGGATCGCGCGGGCCCAGCGGCCGAGGTCGTCGGCGATACGGGCGGCGACGCGCTCGGGGCCGGCGGGTTCAGGGACGAAGCCGGCGGCGTCGACGTCGGCGATGAAGCCGGGCGTGGCCGCCGCGTCGCGGAACGCGGCCGACAGCCGCGCCACCCGCGCGGCCGGCGTGCCGGCGGGCGCGATCACCGCGAGCCAGCCGTCGATCGACGGATGCGCGACGCGCTGCTCGATGAGCGTCGGCACCCCCGGCAGGAATGCCGAACGATCGGCGCCGGTGGTGGCGATCACGCGAGCCCGGTGGCTGCGATGGGCGTCGAGCGAGTCGCCCACGGTGTCGAACAGCAGCTGCGCCTGGCCGCTCTCTAGCGCGATGCGCGCCGGCGGCGCGCCGCGGTAGGGCAGGTGGGTCAGCTTCAGGCCGAAGGTCCGGTCGAGCAGCGTTCCGCAGTAGTGGGAGACCGTGCCGGGGCCGTGCGACGCAAAATGGACCGCGCGGCCGGCGGCGGCCTGCTCGCGCGCCCACGCGACGAAGGACGCGAGGTCGGTCGCCGGCACGTCGGGCCGCAGGTTCATCGCGAACGTGAACGAGGCCACCATCGCGACCGGCATCAGGTCGCGCTGCGGGTCCGGCCAATCGCTCTTCCAGAGGTTCGGTGCGAGGGTCAGCATCGAGCCCGTGCCCAGCGCGAGCAGGCTGCCGTCGGTCGGGCCCTTGCCCAGCGCGTCGAGCGCGACCCGGCCGCCGCCGCCCGCGAGGTGCCGGACCTCGATCGGCTCGCCGAGCGCGGGCGAGGCGGATCGCGCGAGGTTCCGGGCGGGGACGTCGATCGTCCCGCCGGCGGGGAATCCGACGAGCAGACGTACCGGCGTCGGCTCGGACTTCTGCGCGCGGGCCGGCCCGAGGACGGCGAGGCCGGCCGTGCCGAGCAGGAGGTGTCGCCTGAAACGTGAACTCTGCGACACGAATGTAAAATCGACCATGGACGCCGGATCATGCGCCCGATCGACCACGGCGTCGCCGAACCCACGCCTGGAACTCGGAGTTATCCGAAAGGCCTAACCCTTTTGGGTTACCTCCCGGCGAACCCCGGACCCGCTAGATGCGTGCGAGCCCCAGCAGGTGCGCGACGTCCTTGAAGAAGATCCGCACGTGCGCGATCGGCTTCTTGCGGACGAGCTTCTTGTTCATGTAGCTCTCGAAGGTCAGCGTCTGCACGTCCTTGTCGCGGCAGATGTCGACGAAGCGCTCGCGGCGCTTGTCGCTCGAGTACCAGAAGCGCTGCATGATCCCGAGGACCCAGAACACGCGGCCGTGTTCCTTCATGAAGCGCTTGCGCGCGGTGGCGAGCGCGCGCGCGTCGCCGGTCCTCAGCACGGTGTCCACCGCCTCGGCCGCGAAGGTGCCGCAGACCATCGCGTAGTAGATGCCTTCGCCCGAGGCCGGCGCGACCACGCCGGCGGCGTCGCCGGCGAGCACCACGTCGCGGCCGTTGTCCCACTTCGGCAGCGGCTTGAGCGGCAGCGGCGCGCCCTCGCGCCGCAGCGTGGGCGCGTCCTGCAGGCCCACGGCCTGGCGCAGGTCGCCGGTGGCCGCGCGCAGCGAGAAGCCCTTGTCGGCGCTGCCGGTGCCGATCGACAGCGTGTCGCCGTGCGGGAAGACCCAGCCGTAGAAGTCCGGCGAGAGCTTGCCCTGGTACCAGACGTCGCAGCGGCCGGGGTCGTAGTCGGCGGGCTGGACCTCGGGCCGGCCGACGATCTCGTGGTACGCGAAGACGAAGACGCCGCGGTCGTGGTCGCGCACCGTCTGCCGCGCCACCGCGGAGTTCGCGCCGTCGGCGCCCACCACCATCCTGGCGCGGACCCGCGCCGGCGTGCCTTCGCCCGAACGCTGGGACTCGCGCGCGCGGTAGTGGATCACCGCGGTGCCGTCGGCGTCGCGCTCGATCTTCTCGAACACGCCGGTGCGCCGCACCGCGCCGGCGGACGCCGCGCGCTCGCGCAGGAATTCGTCGAAGCGATCGCGGTCGACCATGCCGACGAAGCCGCCCTCGATCGGGATGTCGACCTTCCTGCCCGAGGGCGCGACCATCCGCGCGCAGGTGGCGCGCGCGACGAGCTGCGAATCGGGGATCGCGTAGTCCTTGATGAGCCGCGGCGGGATCGCGCCGCCGCAGGGCTTCACGCGGCCCGCGCGGTCGAGCAGCAGCACCGAATGGCCTTTCTCGGCCAGCGTCTGCGCGGCGGTGGATCCGGACGGCCCGCCGCCCACCACCACCACGTCGAAGGTCTCGATCGCATCCATCGTGTCCATCCTCATTCCGCGCCCGCGGGCCGGTAGTCGCCGAGCGGCGCGCCGGTGCGCGGCGCCTCGGTGGTGTCGATCCTGAATTCGCCGGCCCCCGAGCGGCCGATGCGCGCGGCCATGAAGGCCGACACGACGAAGAGCAGCGCCTCGGCGGCGAACACCGCCGCGTAGGCCGGGCCGACGGCGCCGTCGAGCAGCCACTTCGCGACGTCGCTCGCGGCCGCGCCGCCGAGCCCGCCGATGCCGAAGGCGATCGCCTGCGCGGCGCCCCACAGGCCCATCCGCACGCCCTCGCGCGAGCCGCGGCCTTCGCCGGCGAGCCGCATCATCGAGGCGATCGCGGCGATCGCGAACGCGCCGTTCGAGACGCCGAGCGCGAAGACCGTCGGCTCGACGATCCAGCGCCCCGTGCCCTCGACGACGCCGGCCGCGGCCAGCACCGCGAGCACCGCCGCCGACGCGAGGCAGCCGCCGATGGTCCAGCCGCGCAGCGTGCCGAGCGTGCGGCCGGCGAAGCGCGAGCCGGCGAACGCGGCGAGCAGCATCCCGGCGAACGCCCCGCCGTGCTGCACGCCGGAGAGCTTGGTGGACTCGCCGGGCGTGAAGCCGAAGACCGCGCCCGCGAACGGCTCGAGAATCAGGTCCTGCGCGCTGTAGGCGAGCATCGACACGAAGACGAAGACGGTGAAGCGGCGCGCGGCGGGCTCGGCCCAGACCTGCGCGAGCGCCTCGGCGAAGCGCGGCTTCGCGGGCTCGTCGCCGGCCGCCTCGACGACCGGCGCGCGGCCCTCGAGGCCCGCGATCGCCAGCAGCGTGACCGACATCGCGATCGCGGACACGCCCGCGGTCACCGCGATCAGCCGCTCGGGCGAATACGGGTCGAGCAGCTTGCCGGCGATGCCGGCCGTCAACGCGAAACCCAGGATCATCATCAGCCACACCGTGGTGGCCGCGGCCGCGCGCCGCTCGGGCGCCACGCGCTTGGCGAGCAGCACCAGCAGCGAGGTGCCGCAGGCCGACACGCCCAGCCCGATGGTCATGAACGCGAGCACCGCGGCGACGATGCCGGCGACCGGATGCGTGCCCATCAGCGCGGTCGCGCCCGCGGCGCCGACGCCGCCGGCCGCGAGCACCGCCATGCCGCCCACGATCCACGGCGTGCGCCGGCCGCCGACGTCCGAGCCGAAGCCCATCCGCGGCCGCAGGCCCTGCATCGCGTAGTGGATGCCGACCAGCAGGCCCGGCAGCAGCGCGGGCAGCGCGAGCTCGACGACCATCACGCGGTTGAGCGTCGAGGTGGTGAGCACGACGATCGCGCCCAGCGACATCTGCACGAGGCCGAGCCGCGCGATGCCGCTCCAGCCGAAGGTGTTCGCGCGCATCTCAGCCACCTCCCGCGGTGCGCAGCGCGAAGGCCGCGACCATCATCCCGGTCACGTAGATCGGCACGCCGAAGCCGCTGTAGTACAGCGCGCGCTCGATCGGCTTCGCGACGAACCAGCGCATCAGCACCGACTGCGCGACCAGCAGCACCGCGACCGCGGCCGCGTGCAGGTCCCGGTCCCATGCGACCAGCAGCGCGATCACCCCCAGCTGCGGCACCGCCATCGCCCAGCAGGCGAAGCGCGCCGCACCGTCGGCGCCGAGCTGCACGGGCAGCGAGCGCACGCCCATCCTCTTGTCGCCCTCGATCGCCTTGAAGTCGTTCAGGGTCATGATCCCGTGCGCGCCCAGGCCGTAGAGCAGCGCGAGCAGCAGCGAGCGCAGGTCGGGCATCGCGCCGCCGGCCATCACCGCGGCGCCGGTGGCCCAGGCGAGCGACTCGTAGCTGAGCCCGCAGGCGAGGTTGCCCCACCAGCCGTTGGCCTTGAGCCGGAACGGCGGCGCGCTGTACATCCACGCGAGGACGAGGCCGAGCACCGCGGCACCGAAGCCCCAGGGCCCGAGCACCGTGGCCACCGCGAGCGACAGCGCGGTCCACGCGATCGCGATGCCCAGTCCCCAGCGCCCCGGCATCCGGCCCGAGGGAATCGGCCGGTCGGGCTCGTTGATCGCGTCGACGTGACGGTCGAACCAGTCGTTCACCGCCTGCGAGGTCGCGCACACCAGCGGTCCGGCGAGCAGCACGCCGACCACGAGCAGCGGCCAGACCTGCGCGAGCGGCACCCCGGAGGCGACCACGCCGCAGGAGAACGCCCACATCGGCGGGAACCAGGTGATCGGCTTGAGCAGCTCGGCGACGGTCGCGAGCGACGGGCGCGCGAGCGCGGGCGTCAGCGGGCGGGGCATCGGCGTGGACATGGCCTCAGGATGCGCCTGACACCACAAAGCGTCAACCATGCCTTACACTGGTCCTCCGACTCCTGGAGTCCCGAGATGAAGCCGGTCAAGCCCTACCTGTCCTTCGACCCTTCGACCGCGGCCGCGGCCGGGCCCGCGCGCACCGGCGGCGCGCCGCACGCGATCGTGATCGGCAGCGGCTTCGGCGGGCTGGCGGCGGCCGTGCGGCTCGGCGCGCGCGGCTGGCGGGTGACGGTGCTGGAGCGCCTGGACGGCCCCGGCGGGCGCGGCTACACCCACTTCCGCGACGGCTTCACCTTCGACGCGGGCCCGACGATCGTCACCGCGCCGTTCCTGTTCGACGAGCTCTGGGCGCTGTGCGGCCGGCGCCGCGAGGACGACGTCGAGCTGCGCTCGCTCGACCCCTTCTACCGGATCCGCTTCGCCGACGGCAGCTGGTTCGACTACAGCGGCGATCCGGCGAAGATGCGCGCCGAGGTGGCGCGGCTCGCGCCCGGCGACGTCGACGGCTACGAGCGCTTCATGCAGGTCGCGCAGCGCTGCTACGAGCTGGGCTTCGAGGGCATGGCCGCGATGCCCTTCGAGTCCTTCGGCGACCTGCTGCGCGCGGTCCCGTCGATGGTGAGGATGCGCGCGTGGCGCTCGATCCACGCGGTGGCCTCGAAGTACCTGCGCGATCCGCGGCTGCGCATCGTCTTCAGCTTCCATCCGCTGCTGATCGGCGGCAACCCGTTCTCGGTCACCTGCGCCTACAGCCTGATCCAGCCGCTGGAGCGCCTGCACGGCGTGCACTGGGCGATGGGGGGAACGGGCGCGCTCGCACGCGGGCTGGTGAACCTGATCGAGGGGCAGGGCTCGACCATCCGCTACCGCTCGACGGTGGAGCGCATCGTCGTCGAGGCCGGCCGCGCGCGCGGCGTGGTGCTGGAGGGCGGGGAGCGCATCGACGCCGACATCGTGGTCTCGAACGCCGACGCCGCCTGGACCTACCGCAACCTCGTCGCGCCCGAGCACCGGCGCACCTGGACCAACGCGAAGATCGAGCGCAGCCACTACTCGATGAGCCTGTTCGTCTGGTACTTCGGCACGAAGCGCCGTTTCGAGGACGTGCCGCACCACATGCTCGTGCTCGGCCCGCGCTACAAGGCGCTGCTGTCGGACATCTTCTCGAAGAAGGTGCTCGCCGACGACTTCAGCCTGTACCTGCACCGGCCCACGGCCACCGACCCGTCGGTGGCGCCCGCCGGCCACGACGCGTTCTACGTGCTGTCGCCGGTGCCGCACCTGGACTCGGGCACCGACTGGGCCGCGCGAGGCGACGCCTACCGCGACGCGATCGCGAAGGCGCTCGAGGCGACGGTGCTGCCCGGGCTGCGCGACGAGATCGTCACCTCGTTCTACACCACCCCGCAGGACTTCCACGACCGGCTGCTGTCGTTCAAGGGTGCGGCCTTCGGCTTCGAGCCGCGGCTCACGCAGAGCGCCTGGTTCCGGCCGCACAACCGCAGCGAGGACGTCGAGGGGCTGTTCATGGTCGGCGCCGGCAACCATCCGGGCGCGGGCATCCCCGGCGTGCTGTCGTCGGCGAAGGCGCTCGAGAAGGTGCTGCCCCCCGTGTCGGCCTTCGTGCGCTGACGCGCGGGCGCGGCGGATGTCGCCGATCGTCTGGGAGCTCGGGCTGGTGGTGGTGTCGCTGGTCGGGTTCTGGATCTGGCAGTCGGTCACGCTCAAGCGCGACATGGAACGCACGCAGGCGGAGAAGCGCCGGCGCGAGGCCGAGGCGGCCGCGCGCGCCGGGTCGACGGACGACGACGGGCCGCGCTGACGACGGCGCCGCGACGCCGCAGGCTAGCCGACGCCGGGCGACGCGCGCCGCTCCATCCGCAGGGCCCCGAGCGCAGCCCCGAGCGACAGCAGCGCGCAGCCCATGAGGATCGTCAGCAAGGCACCCGGCGTGGCGGAACGCTCGACCACCACCGCCGTCAGCGCGCTCAGCACGGCCCCCAGCGCCATGGACAGGGCGCCGCTCAGCCCCGCTGCCGTGCCGGCCAGCGCAGGGCGGACCGACATCGTGCCGGCGTTGGCGGAGGGCAGCGTCAGGCCGTTGCCCAGGCCGATGAACAGGGTCGGCCCGAACAGCGCCAGCGGGTGCGACACGCCGGCCGCGAGCATGGCCAGGGCCAGCGCCATCGCGGCGACCGACACCACCCGGCCCGACACCAGCAGCACGCCCACGCCGAGTCGACGGGCCTGGCGCGCGCTGACGGCCGCGCCGACGAGGAAGCCGCAGGTGATCGACCCCACGCCGATGCCCACTTCCGCGGGCGACAGGCCCCAGGCCGCCGCCCCCACGTAGGGCACGCCGGTGACGAACACGTAGAAGGCGCCGACCGAGAAGGTCGTGCACAGCACGTAGGTCCAGTACCGGGCCGATCGCAGCAGGTCCAGCCAGTCGCCCCACTTCGGCGCGGGCAGTCCGGGCGCGCGCGTCTCGCCCATGTCGACCCATGCGAGCACCAGCAGCGCACCGCCCAGGCCGGCGTACAGCGCGAACACCGCGCGCCAGCCCAGGGTCACGTCCAGCAGGCCGCCCAGCATGGGCCCCAGCATCGGCGCCACCGCCATCGCGGACGCGATCAGGCTCAGCTTGGCGGCCGACTCGATGGCCGAATGCCGGTCGCGGATGACCGCGCTCGACACCACCGTGCCGGCGATGATCACCGCCTGCATCACACGGCCGGCCAGCAGCACGGCCACGTCCTGCGCGAGCATGCAGACCAGCGATGCGGCGCAGAAGATCGCCAGGGCGCCGAGCATGACCGGGCGGCGACCGAACCGGTCCGAGAGCGGGCCGAGCACCAGCTGGAACACCGCCGACGCCAGCATGTAGCCCGACACCGCCAGTGCGGTGACCGATTCGCGCGCGGCCAGGTCGCGTGCCATCGACGGCAGCGAAGGCAGCAGCATGTTGAGGGTCAGCGCCGACAGCGCGGTCAGCAGCGTGAGGGTGAGCAGGCGAGGCGGGGTCCGGGGCACGGGTGCCATTGTGAACGACGACGCGATCGCCCCGGGCGAGCGTCGTCGTTCACCCCGTTCGCGGCATCCTGAACGGCAGCATCATCCTCACCGTGGTCGACGCGAAGCGCGGGACGTTGAGCGTCTCGTGCATCGACACGACCCGCTCGCCGAGCAGCCCGCTCTCCAGCACCGAGCGCACGTAGAACGGCGTGTCCTCGAGCGTCTCGACGACGCGGGCCGGCACCGCGGGATCGGTGCGCATCGTGCGGCCGATCCGCCAGGCGGTGCGCGGCAGCGGCTGGCGCGGCGGCGGCTCGAAGTCCTCGACGCGGCCGTCGGGACGGAACCGCACGGCGATCACGCGGTCGGCCGCGGCCTTCTGCCGCACGTCGTAGACCACCGCCACCGAGCCGTCCTTCAGCGACGCGCGCGACCAGTCCCATTCGACGAAGGGCCGGTCGACCGGCTCGTCGCCCTCGTTCGAGTCGAGGTAGGCCGGGCCCGACCACGACAGCGACGGGTCCTCCATCCGCACCTCGACGCGCGACGACGGCGCGATCGGCCCCCAGCGGTGGCGGCCCGCGTCATCCAGCGTCGTGGTCCAGGTGCACAGCGCGTCGGGCGTCACCGTCACGCGGCCGCGCACGCGCTGGCCGAACGGCACCGCGCGCTCGTCGATGTCGATGGTCAGCCGCGTGCCGTCCCAGTGCACGCGCGACGGGCCGATCGCGAAGGTGCGCGCGTCGCGCGAGCTGCGCGAGCGGCCGCGCTCGGTCATCGTCCACCGGCGCGCGCCCGGGCCGTAGAGGCAGACGTTGAGGCAGCAGTGGTCGTCGGGGTCGGCGCGGCCGCGCGCGTGCTTCCACGCGTAGTACGGCGAGAAGACGCTGCCGACGAAGGCGATGATCGTGAGGCCGAAGCGGCCGTCGTCGCTCAGGGCGTCGACGTACCACCAGAGGTAGCCACCGGGTACGACCTGCTGATCGAAGCGAGGCGCGCCGTCAGGGCCTCGGCCGCCAGTCGGCCCGACAGCGCCGCCATCGGCACGCCCGGCCCCGGGTGCACGCTCCCGCCCGCCAGCCAGAGGCCCGGCAGCCTGCTGCGCGAGGACGAACGGCGGAACTGGGCCAGCCAGCCGTGGGAGGCCCGGCCGTAGAGCGCGCCACCCGTCGCCGGGAACAGTCGCTCGAAGTCCTGCGGCGAGGTCGTCACCGCGTCGCCGGGGCGACGGTCGATCCGCAGGCCGCAGCGGGCCAGCAGCGAGAGGGCGCGTCGTTCGCACGCTTCGATCTCCGGAGAATCGAACGTCCGCGCGTCGCCGGTCGCGGGAGCGTTCACCAGGCACAGCAGGCGCTCGGGGCCCGATACCGCGGTGTCGTCGCCGCGGTCCTGCGCGCAGACATAGACGGTGGGCTTCGAGGGCAGCCGACCGTGGCCGAACACGTCGTCGAACTCCGACGCGTAGTCGTCGTCGAAGAACACGTTGTGGCGGGTGAGGGGAAAGCCGTTGGTGGGCGCGTGCATCGACCAGGTCAGCGCCGACAGCGAGCGCTCGGCGGGCGCGGGGGCGCTCGCCGCGCCGCGCGCCCGGTCACCGAGCAGACCGCGCGCGAGCGCGCCGACGTCGCCGTTGAACACCACCGCGTCGGCCTCGATGCGCTCGCCGCCGGCGAGCTCGACGCCGGTCGCGCGGCCGTGCTCGACGACGATGCGCTCGACCTGCGCGTTGCAGCGGATCGTCGCGCCGCGCCGGCGCGCGACGCGGGCGAGCGTGCGCGCGAGTTCGGCCATCCCGCCCTGCACCGACCAGACGCCGTCCATCTCCACCTGCGCGACCAGCACGAGGGTGGCCGGCGCGCGGAACGGCGAGGCGCCGCAGTAGGTCGCATAGCGGCCGAAGAGCTGGCGCAGCCGGACGTCGTGGAAGTGGCGGCCGAGCGAGCGCCAGAGGTCCTGCATCGCGCCCAGGCCGGCAAGCGTTCGCAGCCCGCCCACGCCGAGGTCGCGGGTGATCTTCAGGAAGCCGGGACGCGGCGAGCGGATGTACGGGCCTTCGAGCGCGGCGTAGACGCGTTTCGCCTCGGCGCGGAAGGCCTCGAAGCGGCGGGCCTCGGCGGGCCCCGCGAAGGCGGCGATCGCGTCGGTGGAGCGGCGTGCGTCGGCGTGCAGGTCGAGCGTGCCGCCGGCGCCCCACGCGTGCCGCGCGAGGATGCCGAGCGGCTCGAGCGTCAGCTCGGCCTCGACCGAGGTGCCGGCGTGCGCGAGCAGCGCGTCGAACACCCAGCGCATCGTGAAGACCGTGGGGCCGCTGTCGATGCCGGCGCCGCCCACCTCGACCTGGCGCAGCTTGCCGCCCACGGTCGCGGCGCGCTCGAGCACCACCACCTCGATGCCGCGCGCGGCGAGGTCGACCGCGGCCGACAGGCCGGCCATGCCGGCGCCGACGACGACGACGCGGTGCTCAGGCAAGGCGGCGGCCCCGCCAGCTGCCGCGTGCCGCCTCGGGCACGAAGCGCACGAACATCGACTCGGAGAAGAAGTCGCCCTGGGCCGACGCGCGGATCGCGGCGAGGTGCGCGCCGGTGCGCGCGTAGGCGTCCATCGATGCGAGCGAGTCCCAGACGCTGAAGGTGGCCTGCCGGAAGAACGGCGCCTCGCCGACGCCGGCCGCGACCAGGCAGCCCGACGCGGCCTCGAGCTCGCGCTCGGCCGGCGGCTCCATCGACCAGAAGCGGCGGGCCTTCGTCGGACGGATCGACGCGCGGGTCAGCGCGGCGATCGGTCCGGCGGTCGGGATGCGCGCGCCGATCTCGGGCGAGACGCCCGACCAGCTGCCGCGGACCGAATACGCGCGCAGC
>JBAXJZ010000036.1:0-15172 GCA_037137595.1 Burkholderiales bacterium
GGTCGGGCACAAGCTCGGCGAGTTCGCGCTGACCCGCACCTTCAAGGGCCACGCGGCCGACAAGAAGGCGGTCAAGGGCAAGGCCAAGCGCTAAGGAGCCACGAACATGGAAACCAAGGCCACCCTGCAAGGCGTTCGGCTGTCGGCCCAGAAAGGCCGGCTCGCCGCGGATCTGATCCGCGGCAAGTCGGTGGAGCAGGCGCTGAACATCCTCACCTTCTCGCCCAAGAAGGCGTCGAAGATCGTCAAGAAAGTGCTCGAGTCGGCGATCGCCAACGCCGAGCACAACGACGGTGCCGACGTCGACGAGCTGAAGGTCAAGACCATCCACGTCGAGAAGGCCGCGTCGCTGCGCCGCTTCGACGCCCGGGCGAAAGGCCGGGGCGTTCGGATCGAGAAGCAGACCTGCCACATCTACGTGACGGTCGGCAACTGAGCGCGAAGGAACCGAGAACATGGGTCAGAAGATTCACCCCACCGGCTTCCGCCTCGCGGTCAGCCGCAACTGGTCGTCGCGCTGGTACGCGAACTCGCGTGACTTCGCGGGGATGCTCAACGAGGACATCAAGGTCCGCGCCTACCTGCGCAAGAAGCTGCGCAACGCGTCGGTCGGCCGGGTGCTCATCGAGCGTCCGTCGAAGAACGCGCGCATCACGATCTTCTCGGCGCGTCCGGGCGTCGTGATCGGCAAGAAGGGCGAGGACATCGAGCTCCTCAAGGGCGATCTCCAGCGGATGCTGAAGGTGCCGGTGCACGTCAACATCGAGGAGATCCGCAAGCCCGAGACCGACGCGCAGCTGATCGCCGACTCGATCACCCAGCAGCTCGAGAAGCGGATCATGTTCCGTCGCGCGATGAAGCGTGCGATGCAGAACGCGATGCGCCTCGGCGCCCAGGGCATCAAGATCATGTCGTCGGGCCGCCTGAACGGCATCGAGATCGCGCGGACCGAGTGGTACCGCGAGGGTCGCGTGCCGCTCCACACGCTGCGCGCCGACATCGACTACGGCTTCTCCGAGGCCGTGACGACCTACGGCATCATCGGCGTCAAGGTCTGGGTCTACAAGGGCGACACGCTCGGTCGCGGCGACGTCGCCGCCGCCGAGAAAGAGGCCGCGCCGGCGCCCGAGCGCGAGGACCGTCGTCCGCGCCGTCCGGGTGGCCCCGGCCGTCCGGGCTCGGACCGTCGCGGTCCCGGCGGCCCCGGTGGTCCCGGCCGGGGTGCTCCCGCCGGTGCCGCGCCGGGCGCTCCCGGCGCCCGCCGCCCCCGCAAGGCGCCTGGCGAAGGTGCCGCTCCCGCGCCCACCGAAGGCAAGGGCGAATAAGGAACTGCCATGCTGCAACCCGCACGTCGCAAGTACCGCAAGGAGCAGAAGGGCCGCAACAAGGGCATCGCGACCCGCGGCACCAACGTCTCCTTCGGCGAGTTCGGCCTGAAGGCCACCGGTCGCGGCCGCCTCACGGCGCGCCAGATCGAGGCGGCCCGTCGCGCCATGACCCGCCACATCAAGCGGGGCGGTCGGATCTGGATCCGGATCTTCCCGGACAAGCCGATCTCCCAGAAACCCGCCGAGGTCCGCATGGGCAACGGCAAGGGCAACCCCGAGTACTACGTGGCCGAGATCCAGCCGGGCAAGGTGCTCTACGAGATGGACGGTGTCGCCGAGGAGCTCGCCCGCGAGGCGTTCGCCCTGGCGGCCGCCAAGCTGCCCATCTCGACCGTCTTCGTGGCCCGCCACGTCGGCGCCTGATAGGGAAGGACACGAGATGAAAGCCAGTGAACTGCGGACCAAGTCGGGCGAAGAGCTCCAGAAGGAGCTCTCCGAGCTGATGAAGGCCCATTTCTCGCTGCGCATGCAGATCGCGACCCAGCAGCAGAGCAACACCGCCCAGCTGCGCAAGACCCGTCGCGACATCGCCCGCGTGCGCACCGTGATGAACCAGAAGGCGACCGCCAAATGACCGAATCGACCCAGGCCCCCGTGGCGGGCGACCAGCGGACGCTGACCGGCCGCGTGATCAGCAACAAGATGGCCAAGACGGTCACCGTGCTGATCGAGCGCAAGGTCAAGCACCCGCTGTACGGCAAGTACATCACCCGCTCGACCAAGTACCACGCGCACACCGAGGACGCGCTCGCCGAGGGTGACCTCGTCGAGATCAAGGAGTGCCGGCCGATCTCGAAGACCAAGACGTGGACGGTGGTCCGTCGCGTCGAGGCGAGCAAGGCGATCTGAACGACGGCCCGGACGTCGCCCGCTCACGCGGGCGGCGCGGGCCCGCCGGACGAAGGCACGCCCGCTGTTGACGTGCCCACCGTTCGGATGCCATAATCGACGTCTTTCGCTTTTCCGGCCCAGCTGATCCGTTCGCGATCGGCACGGCAACCCGGCTTTCCGCCGGCGAGTCAGGGCAGGGGAGGCGGATCCACCCCGATTCCACGGGACCAAGACTGACCGCAGCGGATCCGCGCCGATGCAGTGAAGACTGCGGGCGCCGCGTCGATGCGGATCAAGTTGGGAGAACGCAATGATTCAGATGCAGTCGACGCTGGACGTCGCCGACAACACCGGCGCGCGTTCGGTGATGTGTATCAAGGTGCTGGGCGGCTCGAAGCGCCGCTATGCCGGCATCGGCGACATCATCAAGGTCTCCGTCAAGGAAGCGCAGCCCCGCGGCCGCGTGAAGAAAGGCGAGATCTACAGCGCGGTCGTCGTGCGCACCGCCAAGGGTGTGCGCCGCCAGGACGGTTCGCTCGTCAAGTTCGACGCGAACGCGGCCGTCCTGCTCAACGCCAAGCTCGAGCCGATCGGCACGCGCATCTTCGGGCCGGTCACGCGCGAGCTGCGGACCGAGAAGTTCATGAAGATCGTGTCGCTCGCGCCGGAAGTGCTGTAAGGAGCCCACGATGCAGAAGATCCGCAAGGGCGACGAGGTGATCGTGATCACCGGTCGCGACAAGGGCAAGCGCGGCACGGTGTCCGCGCGCGTCGATGACTCGCACCTGCTGGTGGACGGCATCAATGTCGTCAAGAAGCACGCGCGTCCGAACCCCATGAAGGGCATCACCGGCGGCATCGTCGACAAGACGATGCCCATCGACCAGTCGAACGTGATGCTGTTCAACCCGGCGACCGGCAAGGGCGACCGCGTGGGCTTCAAGGTGCTGGAAGACGGCACCAAGGTCCGCGTGTTCCGCTCGAACGGCGAGCAGGTCAAGGCCTGACCGAGGACGAGAGAACATGGCACGTCTGCAGCAAACGTATCGCGACAAGATCGTCCCCGAAATGATGAAGCAGTTCGGGTACAAGTCGGTCATGGAGGTTCCCCGCATCACCAAGATCACGCTGAACATGGGCGTGGGCGAGGCGGTGGCCGACAAGAAGCTGCTCGAGAACGCCTCGGGCGACCTGATCAAGATCGCCGGCCAGAAGCCGGTGACCACCAAGGCCCGGAAGGCCATCGCGGGCTTCAAGATCCGCGCCGGCTACCCGATCGGCTGCATGGTCACCCTGCGCGGCCCGCGGATGTTCGAGTTCCTGGACCGCCTCGTCACGATCGCGCTGCCGCGCGTGCGCGACTTCCGCGGGATCTCGGGCAAGGCCTTCGACGGCCGCGGCAACTACAACCTCGGGGTGAAGGAACAGATCATCTTCCCCGAGATCGAGTACGACAAGGTCGACAAGGTGCGCGGGCTGAACATCAGCATCACCACCACCGCGAAGACCGACGACGAGGCGAAGGCGCTGCTGACGGCGTTCCGCTTCCCGTTCCGCAACTGAGGGTTCGACACGTGGCCAAGACCTCCCTGATCGAGCGCGAGAAGAAGCGCGAGGCGCTGGTGAAGAAGTACGCCGCCAAGCGTGCCGAACTCAACGCGATCATCGCCGACCAGTCCCGCAGTGAAGAGGAGCGCTACCAGGCGCGCCTCAAGCTGCAGCAGCTGCCGCGCAATGCCAACCCGACCCGTCTTCGCAACCGCTGCGAACTGACCGGCCGGCCCCGCGGCACGTACCGCAAGTTCGGTCTGGCGCGCAACAAGCTGCGCGAGATCGCCATGCGCGGCGAAGTGCCGGGCATGACCAAGGCGAGCTGGTAAGGAGCGAAACAGACATGAGCATGAGCGATCCGATCGCCGACATGTTCACGCGCATCCGCAACGCGCAGCGCGTCGACAAGCAAACGGTGGCGATGCCGTCGTCGAAGCTCAAGGTGGCGATCGCCACCGTCCTGAAGGACGAGGGCTACATCGACGGCTTCCAGGTCAAGTAGAACTCGGGCAAGCCCGAGCTCGAACTGCAACTGAAGTACTACGCCGGTCGTCCCGTGATCGAGCGGCTCGAGCGCGTCTCGCGCCCGGGCCTGCGGGTCTACAAGGGCCGCAACGACCTGCCCCAGGTGCTGAACGGCTTGGGCTGCACGATCGTGACCACGCCGAAGGGCGTGATGACCGACCGTCGCGCCCGCCAGGCGGGCATCGGCGGCGAAGTCATCGGCTACGTGGCGTAAGGAGCACGACATGTCACGAGTCGCGAAAGTTCCGGTCGCGGTGCCTGCTGGCGTCGACGTCCAGATCGCCAACGGCGAGATCACGGTCAAGGGCCCGCTGGGCACCCTGAAGCAGAGGATCAACCCGCTGGTGGCGATCACCCGCGAGGGCGCCGAGCTGAAGTTCGCCGGCGTCGGCGAGTCGCGCGAAGCCGGCGCGATGTCGGGCACCTTCCGCGCGCTGGTCGCGAACATGGTGAACGGCGTCTCGAAGGGCTTCGAGAAGAAGCTCACGCTGGTCGGCGTGGGCTACCGCGCCCAGGCCCAGGGTTCGGCCCTGAACCTGTCGCTCGGCTTCTCGCATCCGGTCGTGCACCAGATGCCCGAAGGCGTCACCTGCACGACCCCGACGCAGACCGAGATCGTCATCAAGGGCGCCGACCGCCAGAAGGTGGGCCAGGTCGCTGCAGAGGTCCGCGGGTACAAGCCGCCCGAGCCCTACAAGGGCAAGGGCGTGCGGTACTCCGACGAGACCGTGACGATCAAGGAAACCAAGAAGAAGTAACCGGGCGACAGGACGAACATGGACAAGAAGCAATCGCGCCTGCGCCGGTCCCTGCAGACGCGCCACAAGATCGCGGAACTGCGCGTCGACCGTCTCACGGTCTACCGCAGCAACCTGCACATCTACGCGAACATCATCGCCGCGACCGGCGACAAGGTGCTGGTGTCGGCCTCGACGGTCGAGACCGAGGTGCGCCAGCAGCTCGCAGGCCAGACCGGCAAGGGCGGCAATGCCGCCGCCGCCGCGCTGGTCGGCAAGCGGCTCGCCGAGAAGGCGCTGGCGAAGGGCATCCAGTCGGTTGCGTTCGACCGCGCGGGCTACCGCTACCACGGTCGTGTGAAATCGCTGGCCGATGCGGCCCGCGAGGCCGGCCTGAAGTTCTGACGCGGCCAGGAAAGGAACGACGATGGCAAAGATCCAGGCACGTGTCGGCGCCGAGCAGCGCGACGATGGTCTGAAAGAGAAGATGATCTCGGTCAACCGTGTGACCAAGGTCGTGAAGGGTGGCCGGATCCTCGGCTTCGCCGCGCTGACCGTGGTCGGCGACGGCGACGGCAAGATCGGCATGGGCAAGGGCAAGTCGCGTGAAGTGCCGGTGGCGGTGCAGAAGGCGATGGACGAGGCCCGCCGCAAGATGGTCCGCGTCTCGCTGCGCAGCGGCACGCTGCAGCACGCCGTCGAGGGCCGTCACGGCGCCTCGCGCGTCTACATCGCGCCCGCCCCGGCCGGTACCGGCATCATCGCCGGCGGCCCGATGCGCGCGATGTTCGACGTGATGGGCGTGACCGACGTCGTCGCGAAGGCACACGGCTCGACCAACCCGTACAACCTGGTCCGCGCCACGCTGAACGCCTTCTCCCGGATGAGCACTCCGGCCGAGATCGCGGCCAAGCGCGGCAAGACCATCGAGGAGATCCTCGGCTGAAGCCGGGGAGGACGTCGATGAGCAAGAAGACGCTGAAGGTCACCCTGGTCCGCAGCCCGATCGGCACCCGCGGTTCGCACCGCGACACGGTGCTCGGGCTCGGCCTGAAGAGGATCAACCAGACCCGCGAGCTGGAGGACACCCCGGCGGTGCGCGGCATGATCACCAAGGTCTCGTACCTGGTGAAGGTCGAAGGCTGAACATCATGACGATGCGACTGAACGAACTCAGCCCTGCCGAGGGCTCGAAGAAGCCGCGCCGCCGGGTCGGTCGCGGCATCGGCTCGGGCCTGGGCAAGACCGCGGGTCGCGGTCACAAGGGCCAGAAGTCGCGCTCGGGCGGCTTCCACAAGGTCGGCTTCGAGGGCGGCCAGATGCCGCTGCAGCGTCGCCTGCCCAAGCGCGGCTTCAAGTCGCTCGCGGCCGGCACGGTGGGCGAGGTGCGCCTGTCGGACCTGCAGAAGATGCCCGGCGACGAGATCGACCTGCTGGCGCTGAAGGCCGCGGGCGTGATCTCGCAGCTCTCGCTGTCGGCGAAGGTGATCCTGTCGGGCTCGATCGAGCGCAAGGTCAGCCTGAAGGGCGTCGGCGCGACGAAGGGCGCGAAGGCGGCCATCGAGGCGGCCGGCGGCTCGGTGGCCTGAGGCCGCACGGGTCTCCCCCACGTAGCGAGGACGGGCGGTCTTGGCCAAGTCTCCCACGGCACTGATCAAGCAGGGCGGCAAGTACGGCGACCTCAAGCGCCGCTTGTGGTTCCTGCTGCTCGCGCTGGTCGTCTACCGCATCGGCGCGCACATCCCGGTGCCGGGGATCGACCCGGAGCAGCTCGCCCAGCTGTTCAAGCAGCAGTCGGGCGGGGTGCTCGGCCTGTTCAACCTGTTCTCGGGCGGCGCGCTGTCGCGCTTCACGGTCTTCGCGCTGGGGATCATGCCGTACATCTCGGCGTCGATCATCATGCAGCTGCTGACCGTGGTCGTGCCGCAGCTCGAGGCGATCAAGAAGGAAGGCGAGGCCGGTCGGCGCAAGATCACCATGTACACCCGGTGGTTCACGCTGGCGCTGGCGACCTTCCAGGCGTTCGGCATCTCGGTGGCGCTCGAGGCGCAGCCGGGGCTGGTGATCGATCCGGGCATGATGTTCCGCTTCACCGCCGCGGTGTCGCTGGTCACCGGCACGATGTTCCTGATGTGGCTGGGCGAGCAGATCACCGAGCGCGGCCTGGGCAACGGCATCTCGATCATCATCTTCGCCGGTATCGCCGCCGGCCTGCCGGGCGCGATCGGCGGGATGTTCGAGCTGGTCCGCAACGGTTCGATGAGCCCGTTCGTGGCGCTGATCATCGTCGCGCTGGTGGTGCTGGTCACGGCCTTCGTGGTGTTCGTCGAGCGCGGCCAGCGCCGGATCACGATCAACTACGCGAAGCGCCAGGTCGGCAACCGCGTGTACGGCGGCCAGTCGTCGTACCTGCCGTTGAAGCTGAACATGTCGGGCGTGATCCCGCCGATCTTCGCGTCGTCGATCATCCTGTTCCCGGCCACGGCCGCGCAGTGGTTCACGTCGGGCGACTCCGAGAACCCGGTGGTGCGGTTCATCAAGGACCTCGCCGCCACGCTGTCGCCCGGCCAGCCGGTCTACATCGCGCTGTACGCGGTGGCGATCGTGTTCTTCTGCTTCTTCTACACGGCACTCGTGTTCAACAGCCGCGAGACCGCCGACAACCTGAAGAAGAGCGGTGCGTTCGTTCCCGGCATCCGTCCGGGCGAGCAGACCGCGAAGTACGTGGACAAGATCCTGATGCGCCTGACGATGGCGGGCGCGGTCTACATCACGCTGGTCTGCCTGCTGCCCGAGTTCCTGGTGCTGCGCTGGAACGTGCCGTTCTACTTCGGCGGGACCTCGCTGCTGATCATCGTGGTGGTGACGATGGACTTCATGGCCCAGGTGCAGGCGTACATGATGTCGCACCAGTACGAGAGCCTGCTCAAGAAGACGAACTTCAAGGGCGGCATGGGCACCCCGCCGATGCGGTGAGCCGGGACCGGACGACATGGCCAAGGACGACGTCATCCAGATGCAGGGCGAGGTGGTCGAGAACCTCCCCAACGCGACGTTCCGCGTGAAGCTGGAAAACGGGCACATGGTGCTCGGGCACATCTCCGGAAAGATGCGGATGCACTACATCCGGATCCTCCCGGGCGACAAGGTGACGGTGGAACTCACGCCGTACGACCTGTCCCGTGCCCGGATCGTGTTCCGGGCGAAGTGACGACGGCAGGCAGACAGGGCAACACGGATCGGATACGGCGCGCCCCGCGCGCACGGAGAAAGAGATGAAAGTACTGGCAAGCGTCAAGAAGATCTGCCGCAAGTGCAAGATCATCAAGCGTAACGGCGTGGTCCGCGTGATCTGCGACGACCCGCGTCACAAGCAGCGTCAAGGCTGAGAGGCAAGGCATGGCACGTATCGCTGGCATCAACGTTCCCGACCGTCAGCACGCCGAGATCGGCCTGACGGCGATCTACGGCATCGGCCGGCCGCGCGCTCGCGCGATCTGCGAGGCGGCGGGTGTCCCGCTGACCAAGAAGGTCAAGGACCTGACCGACGCCGAGCTCGAGCGGATCCGCGACCAGATCAACCGCTTCACCATCGAGGGCGACCTGCGCCGCGAGGTGACGATGTCGATCAAGCGCCTGATGGACCTGGGCTGCTACCGGGGCGTGCGTCACCGCCGCGGCCTGCCGCTGCGCGGCCAGCGCACCCGCACGAATGCGCGTACCCGCAAGGGCCCGCGCAAGGCCGGCGTCGCGCTGAAGAAGTAACCCGACCGAACAACCGGAACACACATGGCCAAGCAACCGTCGTCGGCGGGCAATCGCGTCCGCAAGAAGGTCCGCAAGAACGTGTCGGACGGCATCGCGCACGTCCACGCGTCCTTCAACAACACGATCATCACGATCACCGACCGGCAGGGCAATGCGCTGTCGTGGGCGTCGTCGGGTGGCGCGGGCTTCAAGGGCTCGCGCAAGTCCACGCCGTTCGCCGCGCAGGTCGCCGCCGAGACGGCCGGCCGCGTCGCGCAGGAACAGGGCATCCGCAACCTCGACGTCCGCATCAAGGGCCCCGGCCCGGGTCGCGAGTCGTCGGTGCGCGCGCTGAACGCGCTCGGCATCAAGATCATGTCGATCGCCGACGTGACCCCGGTGCCGCACAACGGCTGCCGCCCCCCCAAAAAACGCCGCATCTAAGTGGAACCGGGGATAAAGCTACTGCGCGTCCCGATCTCGCTCCTGCGATGCTCGCCGTCCCCCAGGACGGCTGCGCTTCTCGAAGCGACCTCGGGCCTGCTCGCTACGCTTTCTCCCCGATTCCACGAGCAACGCCTTACTTTTTCTGAGTAAGCCCACCGTTCGCCCCTTCGGCTCCACGGCCGACGACATGCAGGGCGGACTAACCGCAGCGCAGGCTGCGTAAGCGAAAGAGAACCACAGTGGCACGCTATACCGGACCGAAAGCCAAGCTGTCCCGTCGCGAAGGGACGGACCTCTTCCTCAAGAGCACGCGCCGCGCGCTCGCCGACAAGTGCAAGCTCGACAGCAAGCCGGGCCAGCACGGCCGGACCTCGGGCTCGCGCACCAGCGACTACGGCCTGCAGCTTCGCGAGAAGCAGAAGGTCAAGCGCATGTACGGCGTGCTGGAGCGTCAGTTCCGCCGCTACTTCGAGGAAGCCGAGCGCCGCAAGGGCAACACCGGCTCGATGCTGCTCCAGCTGCTGGAGTGCCGGCTGGACAACGTCGTCTACCGGATGGGCCTCGCGTCGACCCGCGCCGAGGCGCGCCAGCTGGTCGGCCACAAGGCGGTGTCGGTGAACGGCCAGACGGTGAACATCCCGTCGGCGCAGGTCAAGCCGAACGACGTCATCACCATCCGCGAGAAGGCCAAGAAGCAGGCCCGCGTGCAGGACGCGCTGAGCCTCGCCGAGCAGAGCGGCTTCCCGCAGTGGGTCTCGGTCGACAAGACCAAGATGGAAGGCGTCTTCAAGTCCGTGCCCGAGCGCTCGGACATCGCCGCCGACATCAATGAAAGCCTGATCGTCGAGCTCTACTCGCGCTAATCGAGGGACCGAATCCATGCAGACTGCGCTTTTGAAGCCCCGGATCGTCGAGGTCGAGCAACTCGGACCCTCCCACGCACGCGTCGTGATGGAACCGTTCGAGCGCGGCTACGGCCACACGCTGGGCAACGCGCTGCGGCGCGTGCTGCTGTCGTCGATGATCGGCTACGCACCGACCGAGGTCCAGATCTCGGGCGTCGTGCACGAGTACTCGACGATCGACGGCGTCCGTGAGGACGTGGTCGACCTGCTGCTGAACCTGAAGGGCATCGTCTTCAAGCTGCACAACCGCGACGACGTCTTCCTCACGCTGCGCAAGGACACCCCGGGCCCGGTCACGGCCTCGGACATCGACCTGCCGCACGACGTCGAACTGGTGAACGGCGAGCACGTGATCGCCAACCTGACCCAGGGTGGCAAGCTCGACATGCAGATCAAGGTCGAGCGCGGCCGCGGCTACGTGCCGGGGACGATGCGCAACCTCGCCGACAGCAAGACCATCGGCCGCATCGTGCTCGACGCCTCGTTCTCGCCGGTCCGTCGCGTGTCGTACGCGGTCGAGAGCGCGCGGGTCGAGAACCGCACCGACCTCGACAAGCTGCTGATCGACGTCGAGACCAACGGCGTGATCGCGCCGGAGGAAGCGGTCCGCCAGGCGGCGCGCATCCTCGTCGAGCAGCTGTCGGTGTTCGCCGCGCTCGAGGGCGCCGAGCCGTCGATGGATGTCATCGGCGGCGCGATCATGCCCGCCGGCGTCGGTGGCGCCGGCCGCTCGCCGCAGATCGATCCGATCCTGCTGCGTCCGGTCGACGACCTGGAGCTGACGGTGCGCTCGGCCAACTGCCTGAAGGCCGAGAACATCTACTACATCGGCGACCTGATCCAGCGCACCGAGAACGAGCTGCTCAAGACCCCGAACCTGGGTCGCAAGTCGCTCAACGAGATCAAGGAAGTGCTGGCCTCGCGCGGCCTCACCCTCGGCATGCGGCTGGAGAACTGGCCGCCCGCGGGCCTCGAGCGCCCGTAAGCGCACGGCCGGACACCAAGGAATCGAAGAACCATGCGTCACCGTCACGGACTCCGCAAACTGAACCGCACCTCCTCGCACCGCGAGGCGATGCTGCGCAACATGACCAACTCCCTGCTCAAGCACGAGGTCATCAAGACCACGCTGCCGAAGGCCAAGGAGCTCCGCAAGGTCGTCGAGCCGATCATCACCCTGGGCAAGAAGCCCTCCCTGGCCAACCGGCGCCTGGCGTTCGACCGCCTGCGCGACCGCGACATGGTCGTGAAGGTCTTCGACGAGCTCGGCCCGCGCTACGCCAAGCGCAACGGCGGCTACCTCCGCATCCTGAAGTTCGGCTTCCGCATCGGCGACAACGCGCCGATGGCGCTGGTCGAGCTGCTGGACCGTCCGGAAGTCGCCGAAGCCCCGGCCGAGACCGAGGCCGCCGCCGCCTGACGTCGGCGTTCCCAGGCAGCACGACCGACGCGGCGCCCCACGGGCGCCGCGTCGTTTTCCGGACCAGGCCACGCACGGACGACGGATGCAGGCGGTGCTCGAGGTCGAGGGACTGGTGAAGACGTTCGGCGGCCAGCGGGCCGTCGACGGCGTGTCGTTCTCGGTGCGGCCGGGCGAATGCTTCGGGCTGCTCGGGCCGAACGGCGCGGGCAAGAGCACGACGCTCAAGCTCGTGCTGGGCCTGCTGCGGCCCGACGCGGGGCGGATCTCGCTGCTCGGTCATCCGGTGCCGCAGCGGGCGCGCGAGGCCCGCGAGCGGGTCGGCGTGGTGCCGCAGAACGATCCGCTGGATCCGGACTTCACCGTCGCCGAGAACCTGCTGGTCTTCGGTCGCTACTTCGGGCAGCCCGACGCGGTGACGCACGCGCGCATCGACCCGCTGCTGGACTTCGCGCAGCTCGCGCCCAAGCGCGACGCACGGATCCAGGACCTGTCGGGCGGCATGAAGCGCCGGCTCACCATCGCCCGCGCGCTGATCAACGACCCGCAGGTGATCTTCCTCGACGAGCCCACCACCGGGCTCGATCCGCAGGCACGCCACCTGATCTGGGAGCGCCTGAAGCGCCTGCTCGCCGACGGCAAGACCATCGTGCTGACCACGCACTTCATGGACGAGGCCGAGCGGCTGTGTGACCGGCTCGCCATCGTCGACGCCGGCCGGCCGATCGCCGAGGCCTCGCCGGTCGAGCTGATCCGCCGCGAGATCGAGCCGCACGTGATCGAGGTGCACGGCCCCGGCCGCGCCGACTGGGCCCGCGTCGCGACCGGGCTGGCCGACCGGATGGAGACGGTGGGCGAGACCAGCTTCGCCTACTGCACCGAGCCGGGCCCGCTGCTCGCCTCCGTGCAGGCGCGCACCGACCTGCGCACGCTGCACCGGCCTGCGAACCTCGAGGACGTGTTCCTCAAGCTCACCGGCCGCGACCTGAGGGACTGACGCCGATGTCCGTGCCCGTGAACGCCCCGACCGGATCCGACGCACACGCCGACTCGGCCGGCGCCCCCGGCCGGTACGCGCCGCCGGTGCTCACCCGCCGGCTGGTGCCGGTGTTCCGCCGCCACCTGCTGGTCTGGCGCAAGCTCGCGCTGCCCTCGGTGCTCGCCAACATCGCCGACCCGCTGATCACGCTGGTGGCCTTCGGCTACGGGCTGGGCGCGCTGCTGCGCGAGATCGACGGCGTGCCCTACATCACCTTCCTGGCGGCCGGTTCGGTCTGCATGAGCACGATGATGGCGGCGAGCTTCGAGTCGCTGTACTCGGCGTTCTCGCGGATGCACGTGCAGCGGACCTGGGAGTCGCTGATGAACGCGCCGCTGACGCTCGACGACGTGCTCGCCGCCGAATGGCTGTGGGCGGCGGCGAAGGCCTGCCTGTCGGGGCTGTCGATCGTGCTGGTCGCGCTGCTGCTCGGCGTCTCGCGCGAGCCCACGCTCGTGCTGCTGCTGCCGGTGATCGCGCTCACCGGGCTGGCCTTCGCCGGGCTCGGCCTGTGCGTGAACGCGGTGGCGAAGGGCTACGACTTCTTCTCGTACTACTTCACGCTGGTGCTCACGCCGATGAGCTTCCTCTCCGGCGTGTTCTTCCCGGTCGCGCAGCTGCCCGGATGGCTGCAGGCGATCGCGCAGTGGCTGCCGCTGTCGGCGGCCGTCGAGCTCGCGAGGCCGCTGGTGCTGGGTCACATGCCCGAGGCGGTGCTGCGGCCGGTGATGGTGCTGGGCGCCTACGCGGCGCTCGGTTTCTGGCTCGCCGCGGTCCTGACGCGGCGGCGGTTCGCGGCCTGAGGCCGCGCGGCACCCCGGCGTGCCCGGGGACCGACCCGACGGAGGAACGACGATGACGATGCCCTGCTCCGACCCGCCGGCGATCGTCACGGACGTGACGATCGTGCTGACCACCGTGCCCGACGCGGCCTGCGCCGACCGCATCGCTCGCGCGCTGGTCGACGAGCGGCTCGCCGCCTGCGTGACCGCGCTCGGCCCCGCGCGCTCGACCTACCGCTGGCAGGGCGCGGTGGAGTCGGCCGAGGAGCTGCCGCTGCTGATCAAGACCACCGCCGACGCGTGGCCCGCGCTGCGCGAGCGGCTGCGCGCGCTGCATCCGTACGAGGTGCCGGAGATGCTGGCCTGGCGCGCGGCCGACGGCTGGCCGGCGTATCTCGACTGGGTGCGCGGCGAGGTCGGGCCGGCCGTCCGACCCGACGCGTCGCCGCGCGCCTAGGGCCGAAGGGCCGGCCGGCCGATCGGTGTCGGCACCGGCCGCGTCAGCGCCGCCGGCGCCCGCGCGCCGAACCGCCGCGCAGCCCGCTCGACTCCAGATACCGCCGATACCGGAAGAACGACACCAGTCCGATCGCGATCGTCGCCATCGCGCCCATCGTCCACCAGAACCCGGCGGGCGAATGGGTGCCCGGCATCACCTCGAAGTTCATGCCGAAGATGCCGGTGATCAGCGTCAGCGGCATGAAGATCGCAGTGAGCACGGTGAGCGTGCGCATGATCTGGTTCGTGCGGTGCGCGGTCGCGGAGAAGTGCAGCTGGACCGCGGACTCCACCGAGGTCTCGAGCCGATGCGCGTGGTTGCGCACGCGCTCGATGTGTTCGACGAGGTCGTTGACCCGGACCTCGAGCGCGTCCGTGAGCGCGGGCAGCGCGGCCGGGCCCACCGGGCCCTCCTCGGTCGAGTCGCCCCAGTCGTGGCCGTGCTCGGCATGGCCTCCGTGCCGGTCGAGGCGCTCGTCGCGCCATTCCTGCAGTGCGTCGAGCTGCTCCTCCGACAGGTTCTCCAGCTTGCGCAGCTGGCGGCGCGCCTCGAGCAGCGAAACCCAGTCGCGGAACGGCGTCCGCGGATCGAGCAGCTCGCGCTGCCAGGTCTCGAGCTGGTCGGTCATCGGCTGGCGCAGCTCGAGGTAGCGGTCGACCATCCCGTTGAGGACGCGCAGCATCAGCTCCTCGGGACGCGAGGGCAGGCGCTGCTTGAAGCGCGCGGCGTCGAGCAGCCGGCGGCGCAGCGCCGGCACCTGGCGGCTGTCGGCCGGCCGCACGCTGACCACGCAGCGCGGGAACAGGAAGAAGACGGTGGGGCGCGTGCGGATGCGGATCGGCTCGTGGGCGTCGGCCTCGGGCCGGAACGCGAGCCCGCGGAAGACGATCATCTCGTAGTCGCGGGTCGAGTCGAAGTACGACGGATGCGCGGCGTTCTCGGCGTCCGACAGGTGTTCGTCGAGGATCGACGCGCCGGTGAGCCGCTCGGCCGTGGCCACCCACTCGCGCGGCGACTCGTGGTGCGCGTCGATCCACACGAAGCCGCGCTCGGGCAGCGCGTCGAAGGCGGGCGCCTCGGCGGCGACCATCGACTCGCAGCGGCCGGGCGCGACCCAGAGCAGGGTGACCGGCGGCGCGCCGGTGTCGAGGTCCGACGGCATGTCGGCGGCGGGCCCCGCAGGGCCCCGCGCGGCCACGCCGTCGTCGACCGGCGCGCTCAGCGCTGTCCCAGCCACCGAGCCGCGTCCAGCGCGAAGTAGGTCAGCACGCCGTCGGCGCCGGCCCGCTTGAACGCCAGCA
>JBAXJZ010000037.1:0-14945 GCA_037137595.1 Burkholderiales bacterium
CGTGCTGCTCGTGCTGGGCCAGTCCAACGCGGCGAGCCATGCGGCCCCGCTCGGCCCACGCGCCGCCGACGGGCTGGAGGTGACCGTGTTCGTCGACGGCCGCTGCCGACGTGCGACGGATCCGCTGCCGAACACCACCGGCGAGGGCGCGAGCCTCTGGACGGCGGTCGATGCCGCCTGGCGCGCGGCCGGCCGCGAGGAACCGGTGGTCTGGGCGCCGCTCGCCGTCGGCGCCACCGCGATCGGACGCTGGACCGATCCGGACGATCCGGTCCACCTGCGGCTCCGCGCCCACCTCGACGCGTTGGCGCGCTCGGGCCTGCGGGTGGATCGCGTGCTGTGGCAGCAGGGCGAGTCGGACGCCCGCGACGGCACCGACGCCGACGACTGGATCGCCGGCCTGCGCAGGCTGCGCGCGATGCTCGACGCACGCGGCATCGACGCGCCGCTGCACGTCGCCCGCTCCACGTGGTGCCGCGGCGAGGGCACCGGCGCGCTGTCGCGCGCCCTCGACCGCCATCGCGACACGCTCGTGGCTGCGCGGATCGTCCCGGGGGCCGACACCGACGCGCTGCGCGGCCCGGCGATGCGCCGGGACGACTGCCACTTCACCGAAGCGGGGCGGATGGCGGCGGCTGCGCGCTGGATCGAGGTGCTGGACGCGCCCGCGGCCCGGCCGACGCCCTCGCGCTGAGCGTCCGACGGAGCCCGCGCGTCGTCACGCGTCGCGGTCGCGGACCCTCGAACGGCGTGAGTGGGACGGTCGCGGACGCTCGAAGGGCGTGGGCGGGGCGGCGTCGCGCCCGCCGCGCTCAGAGCCGCGTGATCTTGGTGACGTCGGCCTGCTTGCGGACCTGCCGGAACACCTGCGCGAGGTGGTGCCGGCTGCGGACCTGCAGCACGAAGCGGATCGTCGCGACGCGGTCGGGCTCCTCGTCCATCGTCACGTTGACGATGTTCGCCTCCGAGGTGGCGATCTCGGCCGCGACCCGGCCGCGCGCGCCGCGGTCGTCGCGGATCTGGACCTCGACGATGGTGCGGAACACGCCGCGGATGTCCTCGCCCCATTCGACGTCGATCCAGCGCTCGGCGTCCTTCTGGCGCGCGCGGCGCGCCTGCTCGCAGTCCGAGCGATGGACGACGAGTCCGTGTCCGCCCCGCATGTGGCCGATGACCGCATCGCCCGGCAGCGGCAGGCAGCAGGGCGAGCACTGCACCGCCATCCCCTCGGTGCCGTGGATCACGATCGGCAGCGGCCGCGGCGCGAACGCGGCGGCCGCCGGCCGTGCGCTCATCTCGAGCGCGATCGCGCGCGCCACCACCGGCGCGAGCCGTCGGCCCAGCCCGACGTCCGCGTAGAGCTCGTCGAGCGACTTGGTGCCCGACTCGCGCGCGGTCTTCTCGAGCAGCGCGGGCTCCAGCGAGGCCGCGTCGATCCGCAGCGCGGCGAGCGACTGCTCGAGCAGTCGCCGGCCGAGATCGACCGACTCCTCGTACTTCATGGTCCGCAGGAAGTGGCGGATCTCGGAGCGCGCCTTGCCGGTCCGCACGAAGCCCAGCCACGCCGGGTTCGCCTTCGAGTCCGGATCGGTCACCACCTCGATCACGTCGCCGTTCTGCAGCTCGGTCCGCAGCGGCACCGGCTGGCCGTTGACCTTCGCGGCCACGCACTGGTTGCCCACGTCGGTGTGCACGCTGTAGGCGAAGTCGATCGTGGTGGCGCCGCGCGGCAGGGCACGGATCTGGCCCTTGGGCGTGAACACGTAGACCGCGTCCGGGAACAGGTCGACCTTGACGTGCTCGATGAACTCCAGCGAATCGCCGGTCTGGTTCTGGATGTCGAGCAGCGACTTGAGCCACGCGTGCGTGCGCTTCTGCAGGTCGGTGAACGATTCCTTGTCGGCCTTGTAGAGCCAGTGCGCGGCGACGCCGGCCTCGGCGAGCCGGTGCATCTCGCGGGTGCGGATCTGGAACTCCACCGGCGTGCCGTAGGGACCGACCACCGTGGTGTGCAGCG
This sequence comes from Burkholderiales bacterium, assembly GCA_037137595.1. GTDB lineage: Bacteria > Pseudomonadota > Gammaproteobacteria > Burkholderiales > Burkholderiaceae_E > UBA4615. The sequence goes on from JBAXJZ010000037.1 coordinate 2,018, forward strand.
ACTGGTAGCCGTTGACCTTCGGGATCGCGATGTAGTCCTTGAAGCGGCCCGGGATCGGCTTGAAGGTCTGGTGCAGCGCGCCCAGCGCGAGGTAGCACTGCGGCAGGTCGTCGACCACGAGGCGGATGCCGAAGACGTCCATCACCTGCGAGAACGACAGGTGCTTCTCCTGCATCTTCCGGTAGATCGACCAGAGCGCCTTCTCGCGCGCGCGCAGCTCGGCCTTCACCCCCATCGCGGGCAGCGACTTCTGCACCGAGTCGATGATCTTGCCCAGGCCCTCGCGGCGCATGCCGCGTGCCGCCGTCACCGCCTTCTGCAGCGTGCGGTAGCGGAACGGATGGGTGTAGCGGAACGACAGGTCGAGTAGCTCGCGGTAGAGCTCGTTCAGGCCGAGCCGGTTCGCGATCGGCGCGTAGATGTCGAGCGTCTCGGCCGCGACGCGGCGCTGCTTGGCCGGCGGCACCGGGCCCAGCGTGCGCATGTTGTGCAGCCGGTCGGCGAGCTTGATCAGGATGACGCGGACGTCGCGCGCCATCGCGAGCAGCATCTTGCGGAAGCTCTCGGCCTGCGCCTGCTCGCGGCTCGCGAACTCGACCTTGTCGAGCTTGGAGAGGCCGTCGACCAGCTCGGCCACCTGGGTGCCGAAGCGCTCCACCATCTGCTGCTTGGTGACGCCGGAATCCTCCATGACGTCGTGCAGCAGCGCGGCCATCAGCGCATCGGCGTCGAGCTTCCAGCCGACGCAGATCTCTGCGACCGCGATGGGATGCGAGATGTAGGGCTCGCCGCTGGTGCGGAACTGCCCGAGGTGCGAGCTGTCCGAGAAGCGGTAGGCCTCGCGGACCCGGCGCAGGTCGTCCTCGCCGAGATAGCTCGACGCGACGCGCGTGAGGTGCGCGAGCGAGACGATCCGGCGCTCGTCGGCCGGGGCGACGAAGCCGTCGCCCGCCGGCGGGTCGATCAGCGCCGCCGGCATGCCGCGAGCGGACCGGCCCTTGGGGCCGGTGGTGGCGACCGAACCGTCCTGATTCATCGGTCCGCGGGCGCCGGAGAGGCCGTCAGGTCGGGACGCGACGCAGCATCTCCTTGCCGACCTTCTGCGCGGCGATCTCGCGCAGCGCGGTGACGGTGGGCTTGTCCTTGCTGTCGACCTTCGGCGAATGGCCCTGCGCGAGCATCCGCGCCCGGTAGGTGGCGGCGAGCGCCAGCTCGAACCGGTTGGGGATGTGCTTCAGGCAGTCTTCGACGGTGATGCGGGCCATGGATCGTCCTGGTACGGGGAGTCGGGGTGTCCGGTGCGGCGGTCGGGCAGGGCGCTCAGGCCGCGTCCCGGCTCATGCCCAGCTCGGCGAACAGGCCGGGGTGGCGGCGATGCTGCTGCCCGAACTGGCAGCGGGCGGCGTCGACGATCCCGACCAGCGCCTGGCAGGCAGTCGCAAAGTCTTGATTGATAATAACATATTGGCACTCGCCGGCATGCTCGAGCTCGCTCCGGGCGGCCAGCATCCGCCGCTCGATGACATCCGGCGCGTCCTGACCCCGCGCCGTCAGCCGTTCGCGCAGCACCGGCATGGAGGGCGGCGCGATGAAGACCGAGACCGCGTCCGGGAACAGCCGGCGCACCTGCGCGGCGCCCTGCCAGTCGATCTCCAGCACGATGTCGGTGCCGGCCTCCATCTGGGCGGCGATCCAGGCGCGCGAGGTCGCGTAGTAGTTGCCGTGCACCAGCGCCCACTCGAGGAACTCGCCGCGGGCGCGCCGCTGCTCGAAGGCCTCGGGGGTCACGAAGTGGTAGTCGACGCCGTCCTGCTCGCCCGCACGGGGCGGGCGGGTGGTGTAGGACACCGAGAGCCGGAGGCCGTCCCGGACGGACAGCAGGTGCCGCACCAGCGAGGTCTTCCCGGCCCCGGACGGGGCGACGACGATCAGCAGACTGCCGCGGTAGGCGGGTTCGGGCATCGGGACGCGGACGACGGGGCGGGCATCGGATTGTCGCAGGTTTGGGGGAGGCGAAACCGGCCGACCCCTCGTCGCGCCGGCGATCGCCGTCCGTCGGGCCGCCTTCCGACCGGCGGCAGTACCCGAGCGGATATATCGGGTTTTCGGGCGCTTCTTGCTTCATGACGGTCGTGTCGCCGCTGACACGATCACGGAACTTTCACGAACCGGTCGCAGGTCGACGCGCCCGGCCTCACCACAGGAGCCCGCCATGAAACGTTCCGCCCTCGTCCCGACCCTCGCGTTCGGTCTCTTCGTCGCCGCGTCGAACGCGTTCGCCAACGACCCGAAGGCCACGATCGCCGACCTCGACGCCCGGCTCTCGAAGATCGGCGCGCCGCGCATCGACGGCACCGACACGGTCGCGGACAAGTCCGTGCCCGCGCTCTACTTCGGCGAGCGCAAGCTCAACAACAACTACGACGTCGTCGATGCGGTCCGCAAGACCCACGGCGCGACGGCGACGGTGTTCGTGCGGCAGGGCGACGAGTTCGTCCGCGTCAGCACGAACGTGCTGACGCCCGAGGGCAAGCGCGGCATCGGCACGGCGCTCGCGCGCAACGCGGCCTACGAGGCGCTGTCGGCCGGCAAGCAGTTCTGCGGCCCGATCGACGTGCTCGGCACGCAGTTCGACGCCTGCTACAACCCGATCCGAGACGGTGGCGGCAAGGTCATCGGCGCGAGCTACGTGGGCCACAAGAAGTGAGCGCCGCGCGTCGCTTCCGGCCGTTCGCCGGCGCCGCGCGCGATGGAGCGGATGTGAAGGCACGGCCCCGCGGCGCCGGGCTGCTCGCGCGCATGAGCGTCGGCCGGCAGCTCGCCGTCGCGTTCGCCAGCCTGCTGCTGCTGACCGCGCTGGCGGGCGGCGTGGCCCTCGACAGCCTGCGTCGCGTGCAGGCGCAGTCCGAGGCGCTCGCCGAGCGCTGGCTGCAGGGGGCGGGCCACGTCGCCGCCGCCCGCGCCGCGGTCCTCGAGGCCCGTGACGTCGAGATCCGCCACAGCCGCGCCACCGACCGCAGCTACCACGCGGAGTACGAGGAGAAGATCGCCGAGGCCTCGAAGGCCGCCGAGGACGCGCTCGCGGCCCGCGCCGCGCTCGTCGAAGGCGCGGCCGACCGCGGCGCCGTCGACGCGGCGGCCGCCCGCTGGGCGGACTACCGCAAGGCCGCGGCGCGCGTCGTCGCGCTCGGCAAGGAGCGCAAGCAGCAGGACGCGGCGGACATCAGCGACGGCGCGGCGAGCATGGCCTTCGACGAGACCGTCTCGGCGGTCGACGCGCTGGCGAAGGCGACCCAGGAGGGCGGGCGCGCCGCCGCGGCGCACGCCCGCGAGGTCTTCTCGCGCGCGATCGTGATGGTCGCGGCGCTGCTCGGCGTGACGCTGCTGCTCGGCGCCGTGCTCGGCTGGGCGATCGTCCGCGGGCTGCTCCGGCAGCTGGGCGGCGAGCCGCGGATCGCGGCCGAGGTCGCGCAGCGGGTCTCCGACGGCGACCTGGCCACGCCGATCCCGGTCCGGCCGGGCGACGAGACCAGCCTGCTCGCGCGGCTGGCGGCGATGCAGACGCGGCTCGCCGACGCGGTCGCCGCGGTCCGCCGCGGCGCCGAGGGCGTGGCCACGGCCAGCGTGCAGATCGCGCAGGGCAACCGGGACCTCTCGGGCCGCACCGAGCAGCAGGCCAGCGCGCTGCAGCAGACCGCGGCGACGATGGACGAGCTCGGGTCGACGGTGCGCACGAACGCGGACAACGCACGCCAGGCGAACCAGCTCGCGCAGGGCGCCTCCGAGGTCGCACGGCGCGGCGGCGCGGTCGTCGAGCAGGTGGTCGAGACGATGGGCGGGATCAGCGACAGCTCGCGCAAGATCGCCGAGATCCTGTCGGTCATCGACGGCATCGCGTTCCAGACCAACATCCTCGCGCTCAACGCGGCGGTGGAGGCGGCGCGCGCCGGCGAACAGGGCCGGGGGTTCGCGGTCGTGGCCGGCGAGGTCCGCACGCTCGCGCAGCGCAGCGGCGACGCCGCGCGGCAGATCAAGGGCCTGATCGCCGACAGCGTGCGGCGGGTCGAGCAGGGCGGCGCCCTGGTCGGCGAGGCCGGCCGGACGATGGCGGAGATCGTCGGCTCGATCCAGCGCGTCACCGACATCGTCGGCGAGATCGCGACCGCGAGCGCCGAGCAGAGCGACGGCGTCGCCCAGGTCGGCGAGGCGGTGGCCGGCATGGACCGCGCAACCCAGCAGAACGCGGCGCTGGTCGAGCAGAGTTCGGCCGCCGCGGACCAGCTGTCGCAGCAGGCCGACGAGCTGGTGCGGGCGGTGGACGTGTTCCGTCTCGCCCGCGGCTGACGGACGCCCGGGGCGCGGGCGGTCCGTCCGCCCGCGCCGGTCACTCCAGGTTCTGCACCTGCTCGCGGACCTGCTCGATCAGCAGCTTGAGCTCCACCGAGGCCTGGGTGACCTCCAGGCCGGCGGCCTTCGAGCCGAGCGTGTTGGCCTCGCGGTTCAGCTCCTGCATCAGGAAGTCGAGCCGCTTGCCGACCTGGCCGCCGCCGTCGACGATCCGCCCCAGCTCCGTGACGTGGATCTCGAGCCGCGCGAGCTCCTCGGCCACGTCGACCCGCATTCCGTAGACCGACACCTCCTGGCGGATGCGCGCCAGCGTCTCGTCGAGCGGGATGGGGGTGCCGGCGGTGGCCCCGGTGGCCGCCTCGCGCAGCCGCTCGGTCAGCTTCTGGCCGAACTCGGCAACGAGCTCCGGGGCGCGGGGCTTGAGCGTCGCGACGATCGCGGCCATCGAGCGGGCGCGGTCGCGGATCACGTCGGCGAGCCGCGCGCCCTCGCGGGCCCGGCTCGCGACCAGCTCGTCGATCGCCTGGGACAGCAGCGGGCGGAACGCGACGACCCATTGCGCCGGATCGGGCTGCGGGTCGTCGACCACGCCGGGGAAGCGGAGGCAGTCGGCCACCGTCATCGGGGCGGCCGAGGGGAACCGTTTCAGCACCTCGTCCTGCGCGGCGGCGAGCGCGTCGAGCGAGCCCGGGCGCAGCACCACCTCCGGGCGCTGCGCCGCGCGGTGCTGGACCGAGGCGCGGATGTCCACCTTGCCGCGGGCGACCCGCGGCTGGATCGCCTCGCGCAGCGGCGGCTCGAGCGCCCGCAGCTCGTCGGGCAGCCGGAACGCCAGGTCGAGGAAGCGGGAATTGACCGAACGCAGCTCGAGCGTGAGCCGCCCGAGCTCGTGGTCCCGCGTCACGGTCCCGTAGCCGGTCATGCTGTGGACACCCGCGACCTTCGAGTTCATTACAATCGATCCTTTATGGCGAACCAGACCAACGCTCCGCTGCCGGAAGGCCTCGAGGTCGGGGGCTATCGGATTGTAAGGAAGATCGCCAGCGGGGGATTCTCGATCGTCTACCTCGCCGACGACCCCGACGGCATTCCCGTCGCCGTCAAGGAGTACCTCCCCAGCTCGCTGGTCAAGCGCGGTCCGGGCGAGCTGGTCCCGGCGGTGGCCACCGAGAACCTCGCCACCTACCGCAACGGCCTGAAGTGCTTCTTCGAGGAGGGGCGGGCGCTCGCGCGCGTGCTGCATCCGAACGTCGTGCGCGTGCTGAACTTCTTCCGCGCCAACGACACGGTCTACATGGTGATGGCCTACGAGCGCGGCCGCAGCCTGCAGGAGCTGATCATGCGCTACCGGGGCAAGCCCGGTCGCGAGGTCGTGCCCGAGCGGCACATCCGCAGGATCTTCGCGCAGGTGATGAACGGGCTGCGCGAGGTCCACGCCAACCGGCTGCTGCACCTGGACCTGAAGCCCGCGAACGTCTACCTGCGGCAGGACGGCTCGCCGATGCTGCTCGACTTCGGCGCCGCGCGGCAGACGCTCACGATCGACGCGCCCAAGCTGTTCCCGATGTACACCCCGGGGTTCGCGGCGCCGGAGCTCTACCGGCGCAACCAGCAGCTCGGTCCGTGGACCGACATCTACGGCCTGGGCGCGAGCATGTACGCGTGCATGGTCGGGTCGCCGCCGCAGCCGGCCGACCAGCGCGGCCTGCACGACAAGGTCGACGCGGCGCTGCTGCAGGCGGTCAAGCTCTATTCGCAGCAGCTGGTCGACATCGTCCACTGGTGCCTGAAGCAGAACCCGCTCGAGCGGCCGCAGAGCGTGTTCGTGCTGCAGCGCGCGCTGCGCGAGCCCGCGCAGGAGGCCCCGACCGCGCCGCCCGTCCAGCCGGCCGGCTTCGCGCGCTGGATCGACGGCCTCGCGGGGCGCCGCAAGCGCAGCGCGATCCGCGCCGACACCACGCAGATGTGGCCGACGCAGAAGGCCGGCTGAGATGCGCTTCTCGATCTTCCAGGACACCGCGATCGGCGCCCGCTCGGTCAACCAGGACCGGATGGGCTACTGCTTCTCGCGCGAGTCGCTGCTGATGGTCGTCGCCGACGGCATGGGCGGGCACGTGCGCGGCGAGGTCGCCGCGCAGCTCACGCTGCAGGCCTGCGCGGCCGCGTTCCAGCGCGAGGCCGCACCGCGGATCGCCGAGCCCGACGCCTTCCTCGATGCCGCGCTGCGGGCCGCGCACCGCGACCTGCTGCGCTATCAGACCCTGCACCGGCTGCCGGAAGCGCCGCGCACCACGGTCGTCGCCTGCGTCGTGCAGGACGACACCGCCTGGTGGGCGCACGCGGGCGACTCGCGCCTCTACTGGCTCCGCGCCGGCCGGATCCTGTCGCGCACGCGGGACCACTCCAAGGTGCAGTCGATGGTCTCGCTCGGCCTGATCGCCGCGCACGAGCAGGAGAACCATCCCGAGCGCAACAAGGTGCTCAACTGCCTGGGTTCGCCGTACGAGCCCACGATCGAGATCACCACCCGCGCGCGGCTGCAGCGCGGCGACCGGCTGGTGCTGTGCTCCGACGGCTTCTGGTCGGGGCTGCCCGAGGACGGTCTCGCGGCGGCCTTCGAGGCCGGGCCGGTCGCGACCGTCGTGCCCGACCTGGTCCGCCGCGCGGTCGAGCACAACGGCCGCACCGCCGACAACACCACGGTCGTCGCGCTCGAATGGGACGGCGCCGGCGACGACGAGATCCCGTCGCTGTCCTCGCTCGAGCTGCCCGACGGCGCGGTCACCACCACCATCTCCTTCGGCCACCTCGACGACGAGGCGGGCGTGCCCACGCTCACCGACGAGGAGATCGAGCGCCAGATCGCCGAGATCCAGCAGGCGATCCAGCGTTCCACCGAAGGCACCCAGGGAGGCTCCACTTGACGAACCCCACCGGCGCGCCCGTCGCGCGCCCCAGCGGCCGCGCGCCCGACGCGCTGCGCGACGTGCGGATCACCCGCGGCTTCACGAAGCACGCCGAGGGCTCGGTCCTCGTCGAGTTCGGCGACACGCGGGTGCTGTGCACCGCGAGCGTCGAGGACAAGGTGCCGCCGTTCCTGCGCGGCAAGGGGCAGGGCTGGCTGACCGCCGAGTACGGGATGCTGCCGCGGGCCACGCACACCCGCGGCGACCGCGAGGCCGCGCGCGGCAAGCAGTCCGGGCGCACCCAGGAGATCCAGCGGCTGATCGGCCGCAGCCTGCGCGCGGTGGTCGACCTCGACCGACTCGGCGAGCGGACGATCCAGATCGACTGCGACGTGCTGCAGGCCGACGGCGGCACGCGCACCGCGGCGATCACCGGCGCCTGGGTCGCGGTGCACGACGCGATCGAGTGGCTGCGCGGTCGCGGCGCGCTCGAGGCCACGCCGCTGCTCGACTCGGTCGCCGCCGTCTCGGTGGGGCTGTGGAACGGCACCCCGCTGCTCGACCTCGACTATCCGGAGGACTCCAGCTGCGACACCGACATGAACGTCGTGATGACCGGTTCGGGCGGCATCGTCGAGGTCCAGGGCACGGCCGAGGGCAGGCCGTTCTCGCGCGCGCAGGTCGACGCGCTGCTGGACCTCGCCGCCGCCGGCATCGGGCGGCTGGCGATCGCGCAGCGCCAGGCGATCGGCTCGATCGCCTGATCCGCGACGCAGACCCGCGATGACCGCGTTCCTGCGCCGCGTGGTGCTCGCCTCGGGCAACGCGGGCAAGCTGCGAGAGCTGCGCGCGCTGCTCGAGCCCACCGGCGTCGAGGTGGTCGCGCAGCGCGAGCTGGGCGTGTCCGACGCCGAGGAGCCGCACCACACCTTCGTCGAGAACGCGCTGGCCAAGGCGCGCCACGCGGCAGCAGCCACCGGGCTGCCGGCGATCGCCGACGATTCCGGCATCTGCGTGCCGGCGCTGGGCGGCGCGCCGGGGGTGCGCTCGGCGCGCTACGCGGCCGACCTCGACGGCGGTCCGAAGTCCGACGCGGCCAACAACGCGCGGCTGGTCCGCGAGCTCGCCGCGCACGCCGACCGCTCTGCCTACTACTACTGCGCGCTGGTGCTGGTCCGCGGCGCCGACGATCCGCAGCCGGTCATCGCCGACGGGCTCTGGCACGGCGAGGTGCTCGCCGAGCCGCGCGGAGAGGGCGGCTTCGGCTACGACCCGCACTTCCTGCTGCCCGAGCACGGCCTCACCGTCGCCGAGCTGGACGCCGGAACCAAGAACCGCGTCAGCCACCGCGGCCTGGCGATGCGCGAGCTGCTCGCCAGGCTCGTGCAGGCGCGACTCCTGTCGACGGCCCCGGCCGCGACGACCCCGTCGGGCGCGCCGGCCGGCACGCCGCGCTGAGCATCGCGGCGACGCGCGGGCGAGGCGGCCGATCGGGGCGGGACGAACAGGCGACTCCATGGCGATCCCCATCGTCCCCGCGAACGCGCGCATCCCGCTGCCGGTCTCGCGCCGCCACGCGTCCGGCCTCGACCAGCCGCCACCGCTGTCGGTCTACGTGCACCTGCCCTGGTGCCTGCGCAAGTGCCCGTACTGCGACTTCAACTCGCACGAGGCCGCGGGCGAGGTCCCGGAGGCGCGCTACCTCGACGCGCTGCGGGCCGACCTCGAGGCCTCGCTGCCGCAGGTCTGGGGCCGCACCGTGCACACGGTCTTCATCGGCGGCGGCACGCCGAGCCTGTTCTCGCCCGAATCGATCGCCCGGCTGATCACCGACCTGCGCACGCTGCTGCGCGTCGAGCCCGACGCCGAGATCACGCTCGAGGCCAACCCCGGGACCTTCGAGCGCGCGAAGTTCCGCGGGTTCCGCGAGGCCGGCGTGAACCGGCTGTCGGTGGGCATCCAGAGCTTCGACGCCGCGATGCTGTCGCGGATCGGCCGCGTGCACGACCGCGCGCAGGCGCTCGCCGCCGCCGAGGCCGCGGCGCTGCACTACCCCACCTTCAACCTCGACCTGATGTATGCGCTGCCCGGCCAGGACGCGGCCGCGCTGCGGGCCGACCTCGCGCAGGCGATGACCTTCGCGCCGCCGCACCTGTCGTACTACCACCTGACCCTCGAGCCGAACACGCTGTTCGCCGCGAAGCCGCCGGAGCACCTGCCCGACGACGACACCTCGGCCGACATGCAGGAGGCGATCGAGGCCGCGACCGCCGAGGCCGGGCTCGAGCACTACGAGGTCTCGGCCTACGCGCGCCCCGGCCACCGCTCGCGGCACAACCGGACCTACTGGACCTTCGGCGACTACCTCGGGATCGGCGCCGGCGCGCACGGCAAGCTGTCCTTCCACGACCGCATCGAGCGCACCGCGCGCTTGCGCCATCCCCGCCGCTACATGGAGGCGGCGCTCGCCGGCGACGCGGTCGAGACGCGCCGCGCGATCGAGTCCGACGAGCTGCCCTTCGAGTTCATGCTGAACGCGCTGCGGCTGACCGAGGGCGTGCCCGCCGCGCTCTTCGCCGAGCGCACCGGCCTGTCGCTCGCCGCGATCTCGGCGCCGCTCGCGCGTGCCGTCGAGCGGGGCCTGCTCGATCCGGACCCGACGACGATCCGGCCGACCGCGCTCGGCCGGCGCTTCCTCAACGACCTGCAGCAGCTGTTCCTGACCTGAGGCCCGCGCCCGCGCGCGCCGCCGCGACACCACGACGACACCACGAGGAGACGCTCCGATGCACGCGACGATGATGCACACGCCGCTGTCGCTGAACCACCTGCTGGACCGCGCCGGCCGCCTGTTCGGCGAGACCGAGATCGTCTCGCGGCTGCCGGACAAGTCGATGCGGCGGCACACCTACGCCCAGTGGCACGGCCGGACGCGGCGGCTCGCGGCCGCGCTGCTCGCCGCCGGCCTGAAGCCCGGCGACCGGGTGGCGACGCTGTGCTGGAACCACCACGCCCACCTCGAGGCGTACTTCGGCATCCCCGCCGCCGGCGGCGTGATGCACACGCTGAACCTGCGCCTGTCGCCCGACGAGATCGGCTGGATCGCCGGGCACGCCCAGGACCGCTTCCTCATCGTCGACGACGTGCTGCTGCCGCTGTTCCGGCAGTTCGCGAAGCATCACCGCTTCGAGCGGGTGTTCGTGTTCCCGTTCTCGGGCGCGCCGGTCGATGCCGACGCGGGCGTGGGCGAGCTCGCCCCGGCGCTCGAGGACTACGAGCGCTGGCTCGCCGCGGTGCCGGACGAGGCCGTCGAGCGCCTGCGCTACGTTCCGCACGAGGAGGACGCGCCGGTGGCCATGTGCTACACCTCGGGCACCACCGGCCGGCCCAAGGGCGTCGTCTACTCGCACCGCTCGACGATCCTGCACACGCTGACCGCGTCGATGCCGGACCTCTGGAACCTGTCGGGCCGCGACGTCGTCTTCCCCGTCACCCCGATGTTCCACGCGAACAGCTGGGGCATCCCGTACGGCGCCGTGATGCTGGGCGCGAAGCTGGTCTTCCCCGGCCCGCACCTGCATCCCGAGGACCTGCTCGACCAGATGGCCATCGACCCGCCGACCTTCACGCTCGGCGTGCCCACGATCTGGCTGTCGATGATCCAGCTCCACGAGGCGAACCCGGGCCGCTGGACGCTGCCGAAGGGCCTGCGCTCGATGGTCGGCGGCTCGGCCGTGCCCGAGGCGCTGATCCGCGCGTTCGCGCGGCACGGGGTCATGATCCAGCAGGGCTGGGGCATGACCGAGACCTCGCCGGTGTGCACGATCTTCTACGAGAAGTCCGAGCTCGTCGGCCGGCTCTCCGACGACCAGTGGTTCCGCCGGCGCGCGATGGCGGGCGTGCTGGTGCCGCTGGTCGAGATGCGGATCGTCGGCGACGAGGGCGAGCAGCCCTGGGACGGCGAATCGGTGGGCGAGATCCAGGTACGCGGCCCGTTCATCACCGGCGGCTACCACGCGGTGGACACCGACCCCGACAAGTTCACCGGCGACGGGTGGCTGCGCACCGGCGACGTGGGCGCGATGGACCCGCACGGCTACCTGCGGATCTCCGACCGCACCAAGGACCTGATCAAGTCCGGCGGCGAATGGATCAGCTCGGTCGACCTGGAGAACGCGATCATGGGTCACCCGGCCGTCGCCGAGGCCGCGGTGATCGCGATCCCGCATCCGAAGTGGGCCGAGCGGCCGCTCGCCTGCGTGGTGCTCAAGCCCGGGCAGTCGCTGAGCCCCGAGGCGCTGCGCGAGCACCTGTCCGGCCAGTTCGCGAAGTGGCAGCTGCCCGACGCGATCGAGTTCATCGACGCCATCCCGCGCACCTCGACCGGCAAGTTCTGGAAGGCGCGGCTGCGCGACCGCTTCGCGGACTACCGCCTCCCCGACTGATGCCGCACCGCGGCGGAGCGTTTTCGGGTATCGTGCACCGCCCCGAGGCGCACCGCCCCGGTGCGCCGCCCCGCGGGCCGGGCTCCGCCCCCCGCGGAGCCGCGCCGTTCGCGGACGTCGGACGGTCGACGGCGCCGGGCGAATGGCACGGTTCCTGCTAAATTCCGGCCCCGAGGGAAAACTCCCACGAGCGCACGTCTTTTCCTCGCCTTTCACACACGCCCCCTTCGCACACCCAGGAGAAAGCACCGATGGCATCTGCCAAGGACGTCATGAAGAAGATCGCGGACAACGAAGTGAAGTTCGTTGACTTCCGCTTCACCGATACCAAGGGCAAGGAACAGCACGTCTCGGTGCCGATCTCGCATTTCGACGAGGACAAGTTCGTGTCGGGCCACGCGTTCGACGGCTCGTCGATCGCCGGCTGGAAGGGCATCGAGGCCTCCGACATGCTGCTGATGCCGGACCCGGCCACCGCGAACATCGATCCGTTCCGCGAGGAGCCGACGCTGATCCTGACCTGCGACGTGGTGGAGCCGTCCGACGGCAAGGGCTACGACCGCGATCCGCGCTCGCTCGCCAAGCGCGCCGAGGCCTACCTGAAGTCCACCGGCCTGGGCGACACCGCCTACTTCGGTCCGGAACCCGAGTTCTTCATCTTCGACTCGGTGACCTGGAACGTCGACATGTCGGGCTGCTTCGTCAAGGTCAACTCGGAAGAGGCGTCCTGGTCGACGGGCAAGGAGTTCGAAGGCGGCAACCTCGCGCACCGTCCCGCGGTCAAGGGCGGCTACTTCCCGGTCCCGCCGATCGACTCGTTCCAGGACATGCGCTCGGAGATGTGCCTGATCCTCGAGCAGATGGGCGTGCCGGTCGAGGTCCACCACCACGAGGTGGCGGGCGCCGGCCAGAACGAGATCGGCACCAAGTTCTCGACGCTCGTGCAGCGCGCGGACTGGACGCAGATCCTCAAGTACGTCGTCATGAACGTCGCGCACAGCTACGGCAAGACCGCGACCTTCATGCCCAAGCCCATCGTCGGCGACAACGGCTCGGGCATGCACGTGCACCAGTCCGTGTGGAAGGACGGCGCGAACCTGTTCGCGGGCGACAAGTACGCCGGCCTCAGCGACTTCGCGCTGCACTACATCGGCGGCATCATCAAGCACGCCCGCGCGCTGAACGCGATCACCAACCCCGGCACGAACTCGTACAAGCGCCTGGTCCCCG